>CALBXO010000001.1 GCA_937890335.1 uncultured Pseudomonadota bacterium
CCACCACGCGCCACGCGGTATCGCTGGCCGCCAGCTCGGCTTCGAGCCACGCCCATTGCGCCGCACCGAGAATGTCTCCCTCCTCGCGCTGCACCGTGGCGTCGAGGAGCATCAGATGAACGAGGTCCCCGTACCGGACGCTGCGCTGCGCGACGTCTGGATCCGCGGTCAGCTGCCGCATGGGGACATACCGCCGCATGACGGGACGCGCGGGCTCGCCGCCGTCGTGGTTGTCCCAGATGACCGTCCAGGGGTGCGCGGCGCGCGCGGCGCGCAGGTCGGGGTCCGAGAGGTAGTACTCCAACCGCTCGGTCCACTCGGCTTCGTTGGACGGGTCCACCGGGTAGTCCCCCGGCGGCATGCGCACCTCCTCCTCGGCGTCCACAAAGTCGTAGGCGAAGTCCCCCAGGTGAATGACCAGATCGATGCCGTCGCGCTCCGCCAAGCGCGCGTACGGGTTGAAGTAGCCAGACCAGATGGAGCTGCACGAGCCCACAGCGAACGTGACCGCCTCCGCGGGCCCGGCGGTCCGGGTCCGGCCGAGCGGCGACAATTTCTCGCCGCGGGCGAAGCCGTAGAAATACGTGGTCGCTGGCGCCAGGTCCTGGACCTCTACCGTGACCGGGCCGTCCGCCTCCACGGTGCCGACGGCCACCACCTCCCGCAGTGCTGAATCCGTGGCGACGACCCAGTCCAACTGCGCGGGCCCGTCCACCGCGGTCCACAACAGTACGCTGCTGTCGGTGGGGTCCCCGGACGCGACACCCAACGCAAAGTCCCCGCAACCCCGCCTCATCCCCGCGGCGAGCCCCGCTCCATCCGGGGCTGCGGGAACATCGATGGCCACGGAGTCCGCCGCCTCGCGCCCGTCGGCGTCCCGCACCGCAAGAGAGACGCGCAAGGAGGTGGGCCGATTGCGGGCGGGCACCGTGAAGGTCGCTGTCCCGAGCTCGCCGGGCACAACGCGAAGGAGCGGGCCACCCTCCACGGACCACGACGCCGACGACGGCGTGCCGCCGAGTACCGCCGACAGGGCGACCGTGTCGCAGGCCGCGGCGGTGAGGTCGGCGCCCAACTCGACAGTCGGTGGCGCCGTCTTTGGGTCCGTCTCCGAGCACCCGACGACGAAGAGCAAGATCAACAGGAGTCGCGCGGGACCTTGCCCGATAATGTACGGCATGGGAGCCACCATCCACCGCAACCACTGCGTTTTCAAGCGGGCAAAGCCTGTCCTCCACCGCGTGCTGTGTACCCCGCGGACCCGGGCCCGCGCGGAGGTGCAGTTTTAGTCGGGTAGAGAGGTCCACGCACTGCCGGACGACACCAAACTTTGGCAAGCCCTGGCCCGTTGGATACCCTTCCCCGATGAGAATCATCACTCTGCTGCTGTTCGTGGCGCTCGCTGCTTGTTCCGACTCGGACGACCCGCCCGCGCAAACCTCCAACAACCCAGGCGCTGACGCCGGCGTGGACGCGGCGCCAGACGCCGCTGCGGACGCGGGCGACGATGCCGCCGAGGACGCGGCCGACCAGGACACCGGCGAGGGCCCGTTTGCGCAGTATGGCTGCGACGAGACCGACGGCCTGCTCTGCGCCTATGAATCGGACGTCCAACTCGACCCAGCGGCCCAGCTCGACCGCCTGGTGATGGGGAGTGTCCCCAGCGTGGGCGGACGCGAGGTACCGGTCGCGCTCTGGCTGCATCCGGATGTGGGAACCGGCAAACTGCCGGTCGTGATCTGGTCGCACGGCGGCGGCTACAACGCCAGCGCCCACCGGAACCGCAATGACTGGACGCGCGTCTTCGCGTCCATGGGATTTGCCGTGATACAGATCGCGCACATCCATCCCACGCCAGACCAGCTGCGCGCCATCTGCCAATCGGTGGGCATCGACGATCCGGAAGAGTGCGTGGACCTGACACTGGAGGAGGACAGCGAGAACGCGGACGGAAACCCTTTCTCCTCCATCGGCGTGTCACGGCCCGCCGACGGTTCCGCCGTGATGGACGCACTGCCAAGATTGTCCACACGCTCGATGGAAGCCCGCGACGTGGAGCTCGACGCCGACGCTGTCGTGATCGCCGGCTGGTCGGGTGGATCGCAGACTGTGGTGCAGATGGCCGGCGCTCGCCGCAACCTGAGCGCCAGTCTGTCTGCGTATGAGGCCGCTGACGAGCGCCCCATCGCATTCATCGCCGTGTCGCCACAGGGTCCCGGATACAGTGGATTCTACGAAAACGAGTCTGGCGGCAGCTGGCGTGATGTGCGCGGGCCCATGCTTGTGATCACTGGCGATGGCGATGAGAAAGCGGCCAACGATCTCACCGGGCCCATCCGCCGGCGCGCGTTTGACGGAATGCCCGACGGCGACAAGTTCCTCCTCTACAGCCGTCTCGAAAGCCGAAACATCGGGCACGGCTCCTACAACCTTGGCGTCGACGTCGAGGACGACACAGTCGCCGTGCTGCACACCACCCTGTCCACCACGGCCCAGGCGTTCGTGGACTGGTCGGCCCGGGGCGACAGCGAGGCGGAGACGTGGCTGGAGAACAAGACGAGCGTCGCGGTGGCCGGTGGAGCGGCGGCGCTGGAGAGCCGCTGAGCCGTCGCTGTCGGGTCGGCACCGCGGCCTGCGGACGTGGGCGGTGCACCGTGAACCCAGGGCGGGACCGCGCCGTCACTACCCGGTAGGCAAGCGCGCCTCGAGGTCCGCCGGATCCAGGCCAAAGTCCTCCAGCTCATAGCGGTGCGCACCTCGACTCCCGCGGGGATTCGCGGCGAGGAAGACGTCCATGGCGGAGCGCGCTTGGTCTGTCATCTCGATGCCGAAGTGGGCGTACGCCCGCGACACAACGCCGACCGGATCGTCACAGATGTCCGGAAACTCTACGTCCAAGAACTGATCCGGTCGGTCCCCCAACCGCTCCCGCGCAGCCTTTGCCCGCCGGAGGTACTCGATCCAGGTGTCGGCCACATCCGCCCCGACCTGTGCGGGGTCCGCCGTGTCCGAGTACATACCGCGGAAGACGTAGTACAGGCTCGCCGTCGAGGCCAGGGCGCGCAGGGGGGCGCGGTGGGTGAACAGGATTCTGGCGTCAGGGTAGACGGCCAGCAGGTCCTCCACACACGGCAGGTGCGCGGGACTCTTGAGCACCCACCGCTCCCGCCTGTGACGGCTCTGCAGATGTTGCAGGAACATCCGGTGCCACGCGTACGCCGGGACCATGCTCTGGGTGTCCAGCCACGCCTGGTAGGCCGGTACGCGGAACAGGATGTGAAACTGCATCGACAGCATGGTCCCCGCGAAGATGGGCGGGCACTCCTGGGGCAGCTGCGCGCCGAACTCATGAATCGCCGCGAGGCTCGGCGCGAGCTTGTCCAGCTGGGTGAAGATCTTCCGGACCTCGTCGATGCGCGGGTCGGTGGCGTAGGTCGCCGTCTCCGGCGGCGGGTGGGGACGCGTCACCTCCCAGGTCAGCGGCGCACGGTTGCTCGGGTCCTGGGCCAGCAGGTTGAACAGAATTGTCGTGCCGGTCCTCGGCAGTCCGACCACAAAAAGTGGCCGCTCGATGGGCGTGTCCCTTACCGCGGGGTGCGCCGCCCTGTGGGCTGTGAGCTGGAGGCGCTGCTCGAGCGCCATGGACAACATGTTCTGGCAGGCCAGGCGGCCGATGGTGTTGGGGTCGCTGGTAGCGGCGACCTCGCTGCACATCAGCTCCAGGCCCTGGCGCCAGGGGCCCTCTCCAAAGTCGCGCAACCCGGTCTGTTTGGTGGCGCGATCGATCAGGTACGCGGCGTCAAACCGAGGGACATCGAGTCCCAACCGGCGCAGTCCGGCGCCCATCGCGTTGATCGAGCGCACTGCGAAAGGTCTGTGCGGGGAGGGGGCGGCCATGGCCCAAAGTACCATCGGCTCCCGTGCCTTCCCAGCACGCCCGGCGTACAGCGGCCGTCACCGGACGGGGCCACGAACAGCGGCGGTCGCCGCCCCGCAGTCAGGCGTCTGGGTCGGAGTCGTCCGGTTTCGTGGGGGCCGGCTCGTCGGCAGGTTCACCGGCCGGTTCGGTGGGCGCCG
>CALBXO010000002.1 GCA_937890335.1 uncultured Pseudomonadota bacterium
TCGCGATACCTGCGGCTCCGAACAGCGCGGCTCCGAGAGCCTTTTTGTAACTCATCTCAGCTCCTACATGGACGCCCGTGTCTGGTCCTGCGGGTGTCAGGGTTAGCCCCTAACTTCTGGCTGTGCAAGCCGTGGCTTTGGACGAAACGGGTCCAGATTTGATTCAATGACGAATGCAAAAGTTTTCAGAACGTTTCAACCAGCTCCTGCGATGGGTCGAAATCGACGCCACCACCGGCCTCGAGGCGACCTACCTGGGAGCCGTCGAGGCCGACCTGCGCGCCGAGGGCTGGACGATGTCCCGCCTGCCCGTCCCCGGGTGCGACCCTGCCGTCCGGTACAACCTGCTGGCGACCCGAGGCCATTCCCCGAGAGTTCTGTTCTGCACGCACAGCGACACCGTGCCGCCACACCTCCCGGCTCGCGCGGACAACTCCGCCATCTGGGGCCGAGGCGCCTGCGACACCAAGGGCGTCTTCCTGGCCATGGTCGAGGCTGCGCGGGCGCTGGGACATCCCCGCGATCTCGGGCTCCTGCTGGTTGTGGGCGAGGAAGTGGACCACTGCGGCGCCGCCGCCTTCGCGGACGCGCCGGCGGTCACCCCGACGCGAATCATCCTCGGCGAGCCCACGCTGTCGCAGGTGGTTCGCGGTCAAAAGGGAGTCTTGAAGCTCGCCCTGCAGGCTCACGGCGTGGAGGGCCACTCCGCCTACCCGGAGCGCGGCCACTCCGCGGTCCACGACCTGCTGGACGCGCTGGCCCAGATCCGCACGCAAGGGTTGCCGACTGACCCGGTGCTCGGGGCCTCCACCCTCAACGTCGGCCTGATCTCAGGGGGTGTCGCCGCCAATGTCTTCGCCCCAAGCGCCGAGGCCGTACTGATGTTTCGGGCCGCCGTGGCCACAGATGAGCTTTACCGGATGGCGCGAGTCGCCAGCGGAACCGCGGTTGACGTGGAAGTGCTCAGCCGCAGCGAGCCCCAGATCTTCGATGTGCCCGCGGGGTTTGAGACCACGGTGATCCCCTTCAACTCCGACGCCGCCTGGCTCGGCCGCGTGGCTCCGGTCTGGCTCGGAGGTCCCGGCGACATCAGGCTGGCCCACAGTGTCGCGGAGCGCATGCTCTTTGAGGAGTTCGCGTCCGGCGTAGACCTCTACGCCCGTCTGTACCAGGCCGCGTGAGACGCGCAGGTCAGGCGCCAGGAGAATGGCGTCGGGAGAATGCGTCACCAACCGCTGGGTCACGCGGCGGTTACGCCTGCTCGAGGGGGGTGATGCCCAGCAGGCCGAGGCCTGTGGCGAGCGCCTGGTTGACCGCCCAGATCAGCTGAACCCGCGCGGCCTTGAGCGCGGGGTCCGCCGTGTGCATTACGTTGTGGTCCTTGTCGCTGAAGAACGCTGCCAGCGCCTTGGAGAGCCTCCAGATCCACTCCGTGATGCGCGAGGGATCGCGCTCCAAAGCCGCGTGGTCGACCACATTTCCGAAGGTGGCCAACTCCCGGATGATCGCAAACTCCAGCTCCGAGGAGAGAGCCGCCAGGCAGTCCAGATCCGTGGAGACGTCCCCCACATTGCGAAGGATGGAGGCTGTGCGGGCGTACGAGTAGATGGCGTAGACGCCGGTCTTGCCGGTGAACGCCAGCGACTCGGCAGGATCAAACGTCATGGTCGTCTGCGGGCTGAACGCCATCAGGTAGTACTTGAGCGCGCCAAGCCCGATGGCCTCCGCGCGCTCCGCAGTCTCCGCCTCGGTCAGCTCCGGCCAGCGCTCGCGCACCGCCACCGCAGCCAACGTGTGCATCTCGTCCATGAGGTCGTCGGCGTCGACCACCTTGCCCTCGCGGCTCTTCATCTTCCCGCTCGGAAGATTGATCATCCCATAGCTGAGGTGATGGCACCGGCCCGCCGTCGCGGGGCGCAGCTGGGCCAGGATGCCAAACAAGACCTTGAAATGGTGGTTTTGCTCGTCACCGACGACGTAGATCAACTCCTCCACATCGCACTCGTCAAACCGCGACACCGCAGTCCCGAGATCCTGCGTCGTGTAGAGGCTCGTACCGTCGGGGCGGAGCACCGCCTTCTCCCCCTGGAGGCCAATGCGGGTCAGGTCAAAGACGGCGGCGCCGTTCTCGGCGCGGTGGAACACCCCCTCCACAAGGCCAGACTCCACCAGATCCTTGCCCAGTTTGTACGTCTCGGACTCGTGGTCGATGCGGTCAAAGTGGATGCCGAGGCGGGCGTAGGTTTCGTGAAATCCGGCCTCGACCCACCCGTTGAGTTTGGCCCACAGTGCCCGGACCTCCGGGTCCTCTGCCTCCCATTGCCGCAGGAGCTCACGCGCCGCACCGCCCAGCTCGCTGTCGGTGTTGAAGTACCGATCCTTGAAGTTCTTCTCGAACAATCCGCGCAGCACCTCAGGGCTGGGCTCTTGCGGTTGGCCGGCCTTCTTCTGTGCCTTCTTCCAGGACTGGATCGGCTTGCGCGCGGCCGGAGACGACTGCCAGCTCGCGAAGGCCTCGTCCGCCGACGGCGTGGTGAGCCACGCCTGGTACTCGTCGCGGAACGACTGATCAAACGCAACGTAGAAATCGCCAATCAGGTGGTCGCCCTTCACCCCGCGCTCCGCCGGCGTCACACCCTCGCCAAAGCGATCGTAGGCGAGCATCGACTTGCAGATATGGATGCCGCGATCGTTGATCAGATTCGTCCGAATCACCGTGTTGCCGGCGTGCTCAAGCACGTTGGAGACGACCTCGCCCAGCAGGTTGTTGCGGATGTGGCCCAGGTGTTGCGGCTTGTTCGTGTTGGGGCTGGAGTACTCCACCATCACCTTGCCGCCGGCATCACCCGCCCCAAATCGCCCGGGGTTTGCGCGCATCTCCGCCAGCGCCAGGCCAAGAATCTTGGGCTGGTTCAGCGTGAAGTTCAGGTAGGGCCCGGTTGCGCCCACGCCGGACGCCACCGGATCACCTTCGACCCGCGGCGCCAGGATTTCCGCGAGATCCTGCGCGATCTGTTGCGGGGAGCGGCGCAGGGCGCGGGCAAACGGAAAGCAGGGGAAGCCCAGGTCGCCCATCTCGGGGTCGGGCGGAGGCGCCAACGCCGGCGCGACCGCGCCCTCGACGCCGAGCTCCGACAACGCTGCGGCCGCAAGTCCGCCCAGGTGGTTCGAGAGGTTCGTACAGGTCAGATCAGTCATCTCTTCACACGAAGAAGCAGGGACGGAAAAGGCGGTGAGAATGGCGGAATCAGCTTGTGCGCGTCGTGCGCGCACGCAGCAGCGGCTGCGTCATGCACCGTTGGCCGCCGCGACCACGGGAAAGCTCGGAGCCTCCCAGCGGGATCACGACCCGGTTGCCAGAGGCGCCACGGCAACGCTTGAGGTAGTAGAGGCTGTTGCGGACAAAGTCTTCAGGGGTCACGACGAGGAAGTTGTGCGCGGACAGCTCCTCCAGGGAGCGCCGGTTCCGAGCGTAGGTCGTGACGATGCCCGGCGCCAGGGCAAAAAGGTTGGCCCCGTCCGTCCACTGCTCGCGCTTGCTGAGCCGCTGCTCGGGCAGCGCCCCAAAGAACACTTCGGCGGGGTCGGCCCACTCCGACGCGTCGTGCCGGTCGCGGCGCTCCATGCGGCCACCGCAGAACAGAGGCCGCATGCGCCACCCGACAATCTCCGTGAACAATTGACCGAGGCTGCGCCGCTTGATGCTCTGCACGCTGTCCGCAGTCGGGATCTTCCCGCCGGCAAAGTCCCCCGGCTCGAGCACGACGCAGCTGATGGCACCGTAGCCGCCCTCCTGGACGTAGGGGCCGTAGACCATGGCTTCAAACTCGTCGCCGTCCTGGTGGACCATGGTGAAGATGGTGTCCAGGTGCATGGACGCCCGCCGCGCCAGAATGTCGAGCACGATGATGCGATCGATACCGCTGCGCGCCTGCCGGCCATCGGCCCAGATCTGCCGCGCCAACTCGATCGCGCCTTCGCGCGTGGTGCGCTCTCCCACACCGATGAGCAACGTACCGCCGCCCAGGTGCAGGATGTCACCGCCTTCGATGGTGACGCGGTCCGGCGTGGGATGGGCCTGACGCGCGGCCAGCATGTCCACGACCTGCATCTTCCCGTCGGCGGCGAGCCCGGCAAAGTGTGGGTGCGCCGTGTAGACCAGCCAACTGAGCACCATCTCACGCAGGCGCGCGGGCTTGGCGGCGGAGCAGATGACCACGAGGCTTCCCACGACGGCCGCCAGATCCCGCGTGAACAGCAAGTTGGGCAGCGGCGCGAAGACGTAGCGTCCGCGCAGATCCCGTCCGGTCACGAGCAGTCGCAGAAAGGCGCGCGGTCCGTGGGTCTCGAAATACCGGCGGCACAACGCCACATTGACCCGCTCTTCCACGGGGCAGAAGTGGTCCATGCGCGCAAAGAACTCGTCCTGCAGCGCCGTGTCCACAGACATCCGATGCAGCGCGTCGTGCAGAAGGCTCGCCAGCTTGAAGGTGTGGGGGGCGACCGTCGAAATCACCTTCTCAAACCGGGCGTACTCCGTGCGGATGTCCTCCGCATCGACGATGTCGTCGAACAGGATGTACTGCGGATTCTCCAGGAACCAATGCTCGAGCGCGCCCCCGAGCGGCAGCGTCCCTTCGGCCCCGTCGCGGGTGGTGTACCGAAGCTGCAGATCCCCTTTGGAGAGCAGATCCACCGACGTGCCGTCGGGGCCCTCCAGCGCCAGGCTCGAGAGCTCCTCGCTCTCCACGCGGGA
>CALBXO010000003.1 GCA_937890335.1 uncultured Pseudomonadota bacterium
TACGCCTGCGGGGCCTGGACCTTCCGGTACGACCCCGGCGCCGGAGGGGCTGCGTCGGTGCACGTCGCGGGGGACTTCAACGACTGGGCGCAGTCGCCCGAGGACGGCTGGCGCCTGCTGCGGGACCCGGATACGGGCTGGTTTGTCGGTACCTGGCCGCTGGAGTCGGGCCGTTATGCCTACAAGTTTGTCGTCGATGGGCAGTGGATCGCGGACCCACAGAACCCGCGGGGCGAACCGGACGGATTTGGGGCCGTCAACTCGGTCCTGTTGGCGAATTGCGGCGAGGACTACACGTCCGGCCTGCCGCCGGAGTCGCGCCCCTCAGGCTTTGCTTTTGACAATCACACTGCGGCGGGGCTCGTGACGCCCGGCCATGTGGAGGAGTACTTCGCCGCCGCGGAGCGCGTCGCTGATGAACTCGTGGACAGCGCGCCGTGCGCGGTGTCCGACAGCAGCTGCCGCGACGCCGTCGTCGCAGCCGTGGCGACGAATTTGTTCCGGCGGTCGCCCACAGACGAGGAACTGGCGCTCTTGCACGCCTCCGGGTCGGACGCAGCCGCCCCCGCCGACGCGTTGCGGGCCGCGTTGTGGACAGCGCTCCTCTCCCCTCGGTTCCTCTACCGCGCGGAGCTCGGCGCGGCGGACGGTGCCACGTATATGCTGCGGCCGCACGAGCTCGCCTCGGCGCTGTCCTATTTCTTCTGGGGCACCGGTCCGGACGCCGCGCTCATCGACGCCGCGGACCGAGGCGAGTTGGATGCCGCTGGGATCGAGGTGCATGCGCGACGGCTTCTGGCTCACCCGCGTGCTCGCCGCCGCCTGGGGCAGTTTGCGCTTCAGTGGCTCGGGGTCGAGCGAATCGCCAGCGTGGACAAGAGCCCCGTGCTCCATCCGGACTTTGATGCGCAGCTGCGCAGTGCGCTTGCGCGTGAGACGTCACGCTTCTTCACGCACGTGGTGCTCGACGGAGACGGAAGATTGGCGTCCCTTTTGGTTGCCGACTACTCCGTGGGAGAGGAGCGCCTTGCGCAGCACTACCAGCTTCCGCTCGTGGACGGGCGGCTGATGTACCGGGGCCGCCGGGCCGGCGTGCTCGGGCATGCCAGCGTCCTTGCCAGCTATGCGCACTCCGACCAGAGCTCGCCGATCCTCCGCGGTCTCTTTGTCCGCGAGCGGCTGTTGTGCCAGCACTTTGGCGCGCCGCCCCCCGACGCGGGAGGGGTCCCGGAGGTGGACCCCAACGCGACCACGCGCGAGCGGTTCCGGCAACACACGGACAACGACCAGTGCCGGTCGTGCCATCAATACATTGATCCCGTCGGCTTCGGGCTCGAACACTTTGACGCCGTCGGGCGCTGGCGCGACTCGGAGAACGGAATGGCCATCGATGCGACCGGAGACATCACGGATGTGGAGCGTCTGCGCGACGGCACGTCGGCGCCTTTCACCACAGTGCCGGAGCTGGCCGCTGTCCTGTCCCAATCCGGCTCGGCGCACAGTTGCTTTGCCACGCAGGTGTACAGGTTTGCGATGGGGCGTGAAGAGACCAGCCTCGACGCCTGCGGACTCCAGGCGCTGCAACAGCAGTTTGCTGCGGAGGGCGACATTCGCGAGTTGATGGTGGGCATCGCCGTCAGCGAAGGGTTCAGGAGGCGCAGCCCATGAAGACGCGACGTGAGCTCTTGCGTCTGTTTGGCGGCGCCGCTCTCGCCCTGCCGTTTGTCCAGGTGGCGATGGGAAGCCGCGAGGCGCGGGCCGGGCTCGGGCGAGCGCGGAGGCTGATCGTCCTCTACTTCCCCGATGGCGTCGCCGGGCCCAGCCAGAACGGGGACGCGAGCCAGTGGCACGCCTCGGGTTCCGAGCACGATTTCACCTTGTCGCAGCTGCTCGAGCCCATCGGGACCCTGCGCGACCGGTGCGTGTTCCTCAACGGGCTCAGCCTCGGACCCACAGACTCGGGCAGCCACCCGGGCGGCGCAAAGAAGCTCCTGACGGGCGTCGACGGGGGATTTGGCGAGTCCATCGACCAGCACCTGGCCCGCACGGTGGGGGCGGGTGCGCCGCACCGACTGCTGTACCTGGGCTCGATGGCGAACCACAACAACGCCAGCGGTGACAAGCACATCAGCTACCCTGCACCCGGCACCACGGTCGCACCCCAGGACGATCCGCTGCGGGCCTTCGAGCGCCTGTTTGGCAACCCGTTGCCGCCCGGCCAGGGCGGGGACCGCCGCGCCGAACTGCGCGCCAGCGTGATCGACGCTGCGCTGGAGGACCTGGGTGCGCTTCGGACGCAGCTCGGCGGCACCGAGGCGCGCAAGCTCGATCGGCACCTCGAGTCGCTGCGGGAGGTCGAGCTGCGCATCAAAGCGGACGCGGGTGATCACGAAGAGCGCCCCTCCAGTTGCGCGGACCCCCAGCTCGACACCCGCGGGCTCGGGCGAGACAGCCTCTACGATGCCTCGCGTTTCCCCGACATCCTGCGGCTCCAGATCGACCTCATGGTCACCGCGATGAGCTGTGGATTGAGTCAGGTGGGGGTGGTTCAGGCCTCACACCACACAAGCGAGCTCATCATGAGCCGCTTCCCGGGCACGGCCATGCACGATCCTGGCTACGACATGCGCAGCCACCAGGCGTCCCACTACGGCGCCGCGCACAACCCGGGCCACCGCGAGTTTGCCGCGTTCGTGCAGCAGCGTCGTTGGTTTGTGATGCAGTTCCGGTACCTGCTCGACCAGCTGGCAGCCCGGCCGGAAGGGGACGGGTCCATGCTGGACAACTCGCTGGTCTGGCTGTGCACGGAGGTGTGCGACGGCAACACGCACGTCCACGACAACATGCCGTTTGTGCTCGGTGGGAACGCCGGTGGCTGCCTGAGTACGGGCCGTTTTCTGGACTTTGGCTACCGTCGCCACAGCGACCTGTTGGTCAGCATCGCGCGCGCAATGGGATCGGATCTGTCGAATTTTGGTCAAGCTAGCGACGGCGGGCTCCCAGGTCTGCTATCCTAGCGCGCATGACGGAACTCAACTTTGCGGTGTTCTCCGATTTCGAGAACATCGCCATCGGCGCGCGCGACGCGCACTTCGACGAATTCGACATCAAACTCATCATGGACCGGCTGCTCGACAAAGGCCGGATCCTGCAGAAGGTGGCCTACGCCGACTGGGAGCGGTACGCCAGCCACAGGCGGGGCATGCACGAGGAGGGCTTCACGCTGGTGGAGGTGCCGCACGTGCGGTACTCGGGCAAGAACTCGGCGGACATCCAGCTCGTCGTGGACGCGCTCGACCTCTGCTACACGCGCCCCCACATCAGCGCCTTCGCCATCCTGAGCGGCGACAGTGATTTCTCGCCGCTCGTGCGCAAGCTGCGGCAGAACAACAAGCTGGTCATCGGCGTCGGGGTCAAGAACTCCACCAGTGACCTGCTGATCTCCGACTGCGACGAGTTCATCTACTACGACGACCTGGTCCGCCGGGACAAGAAGCGCGGCCGCAGCACCCGGCGGCGCGATCGCGGCGGGGCCCGGAAGACCGGGGAGAACCCGCCGGTGCAAGGGGCCACGGAGGAGGCCGCGGAACCCGAGGTCAAGGAGAAGCTGGGCGAGCCGGAGAAGGCCGTCGCGCTGGTGCTCGAGACCGCCGAGGCGCTCTTCTCTGAGCGCGGCAGTGGCATCTGGGGCTCGATGGTCAAGCAGACGTTGCGGCGAAAACGCCCCAATTTTGACGAGTCGTACTACGGCTTCGCCACATTCTCGTCGCTGCTCGAGAGATGCCAGGAAGAGGGCCTGCTCAACCTCACCAAGGACGACCGCTCCGGCGGCTACATCCTGGTGGACTTTGGCCCCAACGCCTGACGCAAACCGCCACGCAGAGAGACTACATGGCCCGCGACCCATCGAACCTGGTGTGGATCGACCTCGAAATGACGGGGCTCGACCCCGACGCCTGTACCATCATCGAGATTGCGACTCTGGTGACCAACGCCGAGCTCGAGATTCTCGCCGAAGGGCCCGTGTTTGCGATCCAGACCCCTGAGGCGGCGCTCGCCGCGATGGACGCGTGGAACACGAAACACCACACGGAATCGGGGCTCGTGGAGCGCATCCGGACCGTGGGCGTGCCCATTGACGTCGCCGAGCGCCGAACGCTGAAGTTCATCCAGGAATGGGTGCCGGCCAGGACCTCGCCGCTGTGCGGCAATTCCGTCTGGCAGGACCGGCGGTTTCTGACGCGCTACATGAAGGAGCTCGAGGGCTACCTTCACTACCGCTTGATTGATGTCAGCACGGTGAAAGAGCTGACCCGTCGGTGGTATGGCCCGGATCGGCAGGCGCCCAGGAAGGACAAGGCGCATCTCGCGCTGGATGACATCCGCGAGTCCGTGGCGGAGCTCCAGCACTACCGCAAGGCTGTCTTTCGCGCGGACTGAAGGCCGCGTCACAGGCCCTTGTCGGGGCTTCAAGAAATTGAATCTCAATCCACGACTGCGGGCTCGACCGTGTCCCGTCGCGCACAGTTGCAGGCGGGGCCCTCGATTGCTAGCTTGGTTTGTTCCGCAGGCTTCAAGGGGATGGCGAAGATGAACCGACAAACACTGTGCGTCTTGTTTCTGACGATCGGAGTGGGCTTTGGCACAGGTTGCGCTGAGCTTCCGGACGACCCGACCAACAACGGGGCCAACAACGGGGCCAACAACGGCGCCAACAACGGCGCCAACAACGGTGCCAACAACGGCGCCAACAACG
>CALBXO010000004.1 GCA_937890335.1 uncultured Pseudomonadota bacterium
CTCGAGGATGAGGAGCGTCTGGCCGGAAGCCACGGTATCACCTTCGGCGACCAGAACCTGCACGACCTTGCCGGGCATCGGCGCCACGCAGCCTCCCTCCACCACTTCCCGGCCAGGCTCCGGGAAACGGGGCGCCTCCTCCAGCATCACAGAGACGCCGTCCTGGTGCACAAACCACCGGCGACCATCGGCGATCACACGCGCCTGCCGGCGCACTCCCGTCGCGTCCTCCCATACGAGCGCGGGGCCCGACAGGGAGACGATCTGGACCTCTCCAAGCTCCATGTCCCCGACCCTGACGTCCAGGCAGTTGCCGCAGACGCGGTACCCGACCTCCAGATCTCCGAAGATTACCCGCGCCCGCGCGAAGGGGTTGTTCCTGAAGCCCGGAGACACGCCGCGCAGGCGCGGGCGCGCCTCGGACCTGTGGGCGTACCCCACCAGCGTGGCGGCCACGGCGGCGCGCGCCCGCTGGGCCGGGTTGGGCTGGCAGGCCAACGTATGCTCGTCGAGAAAATGCGTGCTCAGGGCCCCGCTTCGGTACGTGGGGTGCTCCAGCACGGCGCGCAGAAAAGCCCGGTTGGTCGTGACGCCCTGGACGCTCGCGCGTGCGAGCGCGCGGGACATTCTATCCGTGGCCTCTTGTCGGTTCGCGCCCCAGGTGATGAGCTTGGCCAGCATCGGGTCATAGTCCACGCCGACGACGCTGCCGGTCTCGACACCGCTGTCCACCCGCAGCCCCTCCTGGGCCGGGATGTGGAAGTCCACCAGAGTCCCGGTCGCGGGAAGAAATCCGTTCTCTGCGTCCTCCGCGTAGAGCCGACACTCCAGCGCGGCGCCGCGCTGGACCAGATCCTCCTGCGCGTACCCGAGGGCCTCGCCCCGCGCGACGCGGATCTGTTCCCGGACAAGGTCCACACCACAGACGAGCTCCGTGACCGGGTGCTCCACCTGCAGGCGCGTATTCACTTCCAGAAAGTAGAACGCGCCGTCCTGCCCCTGGATGAACTCCACCGTTCCCGCGTTCTGGTAGCCAATGGCGGACGCCGCCGCCACGGCCGCCGCCCCCATCGTGGCCCGGAGCTCGGGCGTCACGGCCACGGACGGAGACTCCTCGATGATCTTCTGGTGTCGGCGCTGGATCGAACACTCGCGCTCAAAGAAATGGACCACGTTGCCATGGCCATCGCCGAGCACCTGAAACTCAATGTGCCGCGGCCGGTCGATGTAGCGCTCCAGCATCAATGTGTCGTCGCCAAACGCGCCCTTGGCCTCCCGGCGCGCGGCGGCAATCGCGGCGCGGAGCGCGGCCGGCTCCCGCACGAGCCGCATCCCTTTGCCCCCGCCGCCGGCGCTGGCCTTGACCAGGAGCGGAAATCCCACCGCCTCCGACTCGGCCACCAGACGCTCGTCCGTCTGGTCTTCGCCCTGGTACCCGGGGACGACGGGGACTCCCGCCGCCTGCACCGTTCGCTTGGCTTCCACCTTGGAGCCCATCGCGTCGATGGCCTCCGGAGTTGGGCCGATGAAGACCAGCCCCGCCTCGGCCACCCGCCGCGCAAATTCAGCGTTTTCCGCCAGAAACCCATAGCCGGGATGGACGGCGTCCGCACCGGACAGGGCGGCGGCGGACAACACCGCATCGATGTCCAGATAGGCCGTCGGCGCGCCAATCCGCACCGCGATGTCCGCCTCGCCGACGAAGGGCGCGCCCGCGTCGACATCGGAGAAGATGGCCACGGTGTCGATGCCCATCTCGCGGCAGGTCCGCTGGATTCTGCGGGCAATCTCGCCCCGGTTCGCTATCAGGATTCGTCGCATGTCAGTGTCGGAACACGCCCCAGGCGTTGGTCCCCTCGACGGGGCGGTTGAAGCAGGCGCTCAGGCAGATGCCGAGCACACTGCGCGTGTCGCGCGGGTCGATGATGCCATCGTCCCACATGCGGGCGGTGGCAAAGTAGGGGTCCGACTGTTGGTCCATCATCGCCTCGACCATCATCTTCTGCCCCTGCAGCCCCATCTCGTCGACCTCGACCCCCTTCTTGGCGGCGGCGTCACGCTTGATGATGTCGAGGACACCGGCGAGCTGTTTGCCGCCCATCACGCCGATGCGGTGGTTGGGCCAGGTGAACAGGAACCTCGGGTCGTAGGCGCGCCCGGACATGGCGTAGTTCCCCGCGCCAAAACTTCCACCCGTCATGATCGTGATGGCCGGTACCGTGCTGTTGGAGACGGCGTTGATCAGCTTGGCGCCCGCCTTGATGATCCCCCCCTCCTCGTACTGTTTTCCGACCATGAACCCGGTGGTGTTCTGCAGGAAGAGC
>CALBXO010000005.1 GCA_937890335.1 uncultured Pseudomonadota bacterium
AGGCATCTGGCGCCGCGTCGCCTCCCGCTGGAGTTCCCGTGGACCCTCTGAGTGCCAGCATGCTCCTTCTCGTGGGCATCGTGTTTCTTGCGCTGGTGACGGGCACCGCCATGGGCTTCGGATCGATGGTGATCACCATCGTGCTCGGCAGCCACTTCTTCGACATTCCCTTCCTGCTCGGCGCCATGGTGCCGGCCAATCTCTGTGTCAGCATCTACGTCCTCGTTCGCCACCGGCAACACGTGCAGTGGCGGTTTCTCGCCGTCAGCGTCCTGCCCGCCATGCTTGTGGGCGGCGTGGCCGGATTTGCGCTCTTTGCCTTCCAGGACAGCAAGGGGCTCCAGCTGATTTTCGGCGTGATCGTGCTGATTCTGGCGTCCATGGAGCTGTGGCGCATGCGGTCGGACGTCGTGCAGCAGCCGCTGCCGCGGTGGCTGAGCCTGCTGACGCTGACCGGAGCCGGCGTGATCCACGGATTGTTCGCCGCGGGCGGGCCTCTGGCCGTCTACGCCATCAGCCGACAGGTGCGCGTCAAGGAGGAGTTCCGGGCGACGCTATGTGCCCTCTGGACCGTCCTCAACTTTGCGCTGCTGGTGGTCTACATCCCCACCGGCATCGTGACCAAGGAGACCGGCATCGCTTCCGTGGTGCTCCTTGTCAGCGTGCTGGGCGGCATCGTCGTGGGAGAGTGGGTCCACACAATCCTGAAGGGGAAGTGGTTCCGCGGTTCGGTCTTTGTGCTACTGGCCGGGGGCGCGCTGGCGCTGATCGCGCGCACCGCGTTCTAGCTCCACCCGGTCACACCGGTGACGCAGACCAGGGCCGTCAGTGCAGGTAGCGCGAGTCGCCGTTGCGACCGTTCTTGACGTCGGGGCTCCGGTCGAGCGGATGCCCGCCCTTGAGTAGCTTGAGTCTGCGGCGAGCTTTCCAGAACCGGAACTCCTGGAGAATGCGTCCCGGCTTGTACCACCCGGTCACCAGCAGCGCCCCCATGGCCATTCCGCCCAGGTGGCCCGCCATCGAGATGTTGCTCCCCATCAGCACGAAGAGGACGTCGAGGCCGATGAACACCAGCAGCAGATACTTTGCTGGGATCTGGAACGGGATGAACATCATCCGCAGGCGGCGGTTCCAATTGTAGATGCAATAGGCCGTGACCACGCCCATGATCCCGCCGGACGCGCCCAGGGTCTCGACGGCGCTCCACCCGGATGCGCCCACCTGGCCAGGGAAGATCAGCTGCCAGACCACGACGAAGACGGCACCGCCGACGCCACACGCCAGGACAAACCCCAGGAAACTCTTTGTGTTCCAGCGCTTCTCAACTTCACCGCCGAATGACCACAGGACGATGCCGTTGAACAGGAAGTGGAAGAAGTCGTCGTGGAAGAATTGGTGGGTCAGGGGTTGCCAGAGATAGAGGCGGTCAAACATGCCCTCCACCGACAGGTAGAAGGTCCGCCCGATGAATTTCTCAAACCCCAGCGAGTGCTTGAAGAGCGTCAAGACAAAGATGGCCCCGAAAACGCCGAGCAGGATCTTCACCCCGAGTGTGAACGGCGGCCACACCACGCGCATTTGCTGCTGCATCCAATGCCCTCTGGGCTAGTGCTAATTCAGGCTCACGAGGCGAGTGCGTTCCCGCGTGCAGAAGTTCATGTCCGCACTGTACCGCAACCCGCAATCGGGGCAGATTTTGCGCTTGGGCCCTACGCCGAGCAGCGGATGGCCGCAGCTGCGGCGCCCGAGCATCTGGATCAGCACAGCGCCATCGTCGGGACACACACGCAGCTCGGGCGGGTGTTCCCGGTGGCAGGTCGGGCAGAACGGAATCGCCACGGGCACGAAGGTGGTCCGTCCGACTGCGCTGTCCGGGTCCGGCGCGAGCCGTCCACCGTCCTCGTCGCAGAACACGGCGGACGCCGGGTGCGATGCCTCGCAGATGGAGCACACCATGTCGTGGTCGTCGTCTGCGACGGCGTCCGTGTCCAGTAGCTGCAGCCGCGCTCCGTCGCGCGGACAATGGTCTCCGCCCACGTCGTACTGGCGCCGGCACTCCGGGCACCCCATGGCGGAGACGGTTGTGTCCAGGCGATCGGAGCGGGTCGGCGCTCGCTCCTGCTCGCGCACCGCGTCCGCAGCGCCCTGAAGCAGCACGGGCGAGATGCCGGGCACCGTATCCTCGGTTCCAACGGCGGCGAGAACCCCGGTGGAGAGGTGCGCACGGCGGGTGGGGTGGCGGGCGTCGAGGGGCACCGGCGGGGGAGAGACGAACTCGATGGAGGTGGTGGCGTCCTGGATCTTGCGGCGGCGGTTCCAGCGCGCCATCAAGCGATAGGTCAGGGCGACGCTGAGCGCCAAAGACACGAACACCGCCAGGGCGATGAGCGGTCCGGTTTGACTCCAGGAATTGTCCACGACTCCTCGGGCTCTGTCGCGGTCACGGCAGGAAGCGACCCTTCACGTGGTAACGGGTGGCGACGCCTTCCTCTTCCATCAACCGCAAACGCTCCTCACGACCTTCCGTACAGTTGGGCGCCTTCTTCTTACCAAGGCCCGCCCGGACGGCGTTCTCAATGTGCTGAGGGATGTTGATGAAGTTGGTCTTGTACGCCTCGCAGCTCGGACACTCCATGTGGGGCTGGCCGCCCTCTTTGACGAACCCGCAGCTGGTGCAGGTCCACAACAAAGCCATGGTGTACGGGGCGATATTCGATGGTTTCATGGGCCTGACGGTTCCTCAGAGTGCGGCGGCTTTCACCGCCGCGTCAGCATAGCGACTGTAGGCGCTTCACGAAAGGTGGTCTCGCAGCTCGCGAGCCCCGAGGTTGTCCTCCACCGCCGTGTAGCGCGCGATCGCTTCATCGCCGACTTGCCGCGCGCGGTCAACCTCGCCCCGCGCCAGAGCGATCCGGCTCGATGCGTCCAGACACAGTGTCTCGCCCGAGGGATAGCCGTCGGGGAGGGCGTCCATCTGCGCGCGCGCGCGCGCCAGGTGCGCGTCTGCGCCGTCCAGGTTGCCGCTGGCCAAGGAAGCCTCGGCGCGCAGGCAGGAGACACGTACGACCAGGAGGGCTGAGCCCGCCGCCGCCGCTTCCAATTGCTCCAGGGCGCTGGGCTCAACTGGCACTCCCGCCCGGACGCGCGCCTCTGCCGCTGCGTGTTGGGTGGTGGCCTCGTCCAGAATGCGCCCCTGCGATCGGGCCAGATCCGCGAGCCCGTCAAAGAGCTCTGCGGCGCGGCTGGGTTCCCCGTGACAGCGGTGCAGGCTGGCTTCCACCTGGCGGCAGGTCCACACGCCAGATTGGTCCCCCGTCTCGCCAAAGAAAGCCTGGGCCCGCGCCAGTCTGGGGTCGGCCAAGGCGTCCTCGAGCTCCCGATCGGGCTCCAGGTACGCGTCCAATTGCAGGGTGATCAGGTCCGTGCGCAGCCGGCCCGCCGGTGTGTCCGCCTCGTCATAGAGGTCCGCGGCCTCTGCCAGATGCCGGCGGGCGGCGGCGATGTCTCCGCGCAGCTCGCGGGCACCCGCGGTGGCACCGGCGAGTGCCGCCAGGTCTGGGACGAACCGATCGCCGCCGTCGAGGAGGGTGCGCGCCTGCGCCAGGTCCGCCTCGCCAAGGCTCAACTGCCCCATCGTGCGGTGGACTGCGGCGCGGGTGACCAGCGCCGCGACGACGCCGCGCGGGATGCCGATCGCGTCGTAGAGAGTCAGCGCCTCCGTGCTCGCGGCGAGCGCGGGCTCGGGCCGACCAATCTCGGCGAGCCCGCTGCCCACGGCCAGCAGCGCGCTCGCGATCGCCTCGCGGGAGCCGGACGCCCGCGCGAGCTCCAGCGCCTGGGTTCGCAGCTCCAGGGCTCCCTGTGGGTCGCCGCGCATCTCCTTGACGTTGGCCAGGTCCACCAGGGACGCCGACTCCCCGCGCCGATCCCCCATTCGGACGTGCAGCTCGCGCCCCTGCGCGTAGAAGTCTTCTGCCAGGGCCGGGTCTCCGGTGCGGAGGGCCAGTTGCCCGAGCGACCGCAGGACGTACGCGAGGCCCGCATGGTCCCCCGCGCGCGCGAGAAGATCGCCAGCCCTGTGGAACGCGTCCCGCGCCCGGTCCGCGTCACCCTCTTCGCGTGCCATCTCTCCAAACCGGAGCAGTGTCCGCCCCGCTCCGACGGGATTCTGCGCGGCGAGAAAGGCGCCGATGGCCTCACTGAGGCGGTCCCGGGCGGTGTCGCGGTCGCCGGACTGCTGGGCGATGAGGCCCAGATTGCCGAGTTGATTCCCCCGGCCCGCGGGATCTCCGAGCTGGGTGTAGAGATCGAGGGCGCGGCCGGCGAAGACCTTGGCCCGCACCAGGTCTCCGCTGTCCAGGTGCAGGGCGCCCAGGTTCCCGCAGCTCAGGGCAACCCGGCCGTCGTCCTGGTCCGCCTCGGCGCGCATCAGCGCATCGCGGTAGAACCCCCCGGCAGCCTCCACGTCGCCCCGCATCTGGGCTACCGCGCCGAGATTGTTGAGCGTGACGATCGCCGCGCCGGGTTGGGCAGCGGTCTCAAAATGGGCGAGCGCCACGTTGTAGGCCTCGACCGCCTCGTCCAGCGCGCCGTCCGCGCGCAGCGCGAGCCCGCGCTGAAGCGCCTGGCGCCCCGCCTCAAACTCGATCTTCTTTGGGTCCGACATGGGCCGAGCATAGATCGACCGTCGTCCGGATGCACCCCTGCGCCGACGCTGCCTTCCGGCAGGCGTGTGCCAGCAGTGTGCCAGCAGTGGGCACAATTATGCACACTGTGACGTCACAGAGCGCCGGATCATGCACACGAGTGGCACAGATTCAGGGCCCGGCTTGGCTGCCCATTGTGGCTTGTTGTGAATTAGTCGTTAGGTATCAACGACTTATGATGTTTTTATTCGATCGTGGCACGGGACTTCCATAGAGAAACCGGCAGAACGGGCATCGCCAGGA
>CALBXO010000006.1 GCA_937890335.1 uncultured Pseudomonadota bacterium
TGCGCGCGCCTGAGCCGCGGAGGTCGTCTGCCGCTTGTAGGATGGCTTCGAGTCCTTCCTTGGTTTCCCCGGGTGCCGCCGCGCGTGGTATAAACGTGCGCGATGCTTGAGCACGTCTCCCTACAACAGGAGCGCTTCCGCACGCCGGGCCTGCGGGCCGACGGCCGCGGGATCGCCATTGGCGAACGCGGGCTTCTTCGCTTTGCGACCCTCACGCAGGTGGTCGGGTTCTTCCGCGCATTCACGGAGGAGCAGAGCCTGGACCACATTCTGCCGACTCTGCGGATCTTCAAAGGCCGCAGCCAGGTGCAGGGCCTCGAGCTGCTGGTGGACCTCCCGAGCCAGGGGTCCCATATGCTCGATCGCGCCGCGGCCATTGCGCGACTGTTGCGCGGCGAGGTCTACACGGGCCGCTCACCCCACTTTGTGCGCTACCGCGACGGCTCGGCGCCGTTTGGTTACGACGCGCAGAAACTGGTCAACGTCAAAGAGGGTGTGGCGCTCTACGACCGCTCGGGCCCGCTGACACTCGCGGACGAAGGCGAGGTCAATTTCCGAGGGTTGATCCTGAGCCTGACGCTCGGCCGCAAGCGCTCGGACCCCGTCGGGGCCGGCAGTCTCTACATCCGGGTCCCACTCGGCCTGCGCAGCGCCGTGCAACGGTTCCTCTGGGAACGCAGCATCCGCGCTGGGGTCGCCGCCCTCGAACGCGAAGGCACAGGACGGTTCGACGAGGGCACGTCGTTCTTTCTCTACCGCTGCGAGACGTTCCCAAAGCGGCTCGTCCCGCTCTTCGCCGGACTTCCGGGCGTCGAGCTCTACTTCACGCGACGGAGCAACGTCTTTGTCGAGCGCAGCTTCGAGCACCCGTTCGCCCTGGAGAGCTGCCGCAAGGCACTCGACGACGACGCGATGTACTTCTTCTCCGGGACGCGTCAGACCGTGGACCGTGTGTCCGGCGAGGCCGTCTTCACGGACGTAGAGGCACTCAAACACGTCGATCTGAAAGATCCGTCTCTGCGTCCGGAGGTCGAGGCAGCGCTGCTGTCGGACGGGGCTCCCCCGCCGGCTGGCTGGTCGGCCGAGGCCGTCCGGGACGCTCTCCATTATCCCGTGCACTTGATCCGTCGCACCACGGCGCCAAGCGCGGCGGCGGCGGTCTACATTCAATCGGCACAGGAGATGGGGTGGTTCAAGCGCCTGGTCTACGCGCTGCCCGAATCGGCGCTTGAGACCTACCAGATGGCGGTGACAAACCGTGGTTGCGTGGTGGTCAACCGCGACGGCGTGGAGTTCATCCCCATTGGACTTCAGCTTCGCGAGGTCTTCCCGAACGTCTTCCTCCCCAACGCGCTGCAGTTCAGTCCTCCGCTCAGCTACGACCAGCTCCAACAGCACCTGGGCCTTCGCTCCGGCCATTGCTACTTCATGCCCGCTGGCACCACGCAGGCGTTCTCGCTCGAGGAGCGCGCGATGCGTCCCATCGCGCAGTACCTGCTAGCGGACGTGGACCTGGCGGAGGCGACGCCGACCCACGCCGAGCCGCTCGCGCTCAGCGACGCGGTGGAGCTGGTCAACCGGGACGTGGGCTATTTTGCCCTCTGGGGGCACAACCTGCGCGGGACCGCACTGAGCGACGGCCCCAAGGTGACGCAGCCCATGCCGGCGCTTCCCCCACCGGCGGAGGATCCCTGATGGCGGGGGCCGAACTCGTCCCGGTGCGCGCGCCCGCCGGCCGGGGTCTCATGCACCGGTTCCTCGAACCGCTGTGTTTTGGCAACGCCGCTGTGGAGATCAAGGACCCGCTGACACGCGCGGCTGTGGACCAGCTCCTCGCAGAGGCAATCACGCGGTCCGCTCAGCTGCACGATCTGGAGGTCGGCCTCCAAAGGCTCGCAGACCAACTCGTGCCGCACCCAGTCGACATTCGCGTCACTGAGGACGATCTACTGCTCGTCGTTGCCGCCTACCACGTCGCGTTTCAGCTGCACCACACGGTCGCGGAGGCGCGCGTGTGGGATCGCCGCATGGACTCCCTCAACGCCCAGGTCCTGCAGCTCCTGTCCGGTGTCCAGACGGCCGGCAACGAGGGACAGCTGCTGGCCCGCCACCTCATGCTGCGGCACCTGCCGGTCGCGTACCGCATCGACACCCGCGTCGAGTTTGGCGCGTTCTGGGCGCCGCTGACTTTCCGGGGCCAGAACGCCTCCTGGGTGCAATGGCCGCTGCGCAAGCACCACCACATCGAGAAGAACTCCGTGTGGATCGGCAGTCTGGCGCAGGGCCGCTGCGCCACCATCTACGCCCGGCTGTTGGCCCTGACACCGCTGACGAAACTGGTGCACACGCCGACGCTGGCCGCCTTCTTTGACTGGCAAGGCTGCGCACCGGCGCTCGCGCTGCCTGGGCCGTGTCGGCTCGCCACCAACACCATCCTCAACGAGGGTCTTCCGCGCGCGATGCCGGCGCTCGGGCGAGCATTCATCGACTATTGCCACCGCGCGCTCGAACCCGTGACCCACCGCCGCTACATCGCCAGGTTTCTGCTCAATCTCGTGCTCACGCACGTGACGTTTCAGCATCCGGAGACCCTGGCGACGGGACCCGACCTGCAGTCGGTGGAGCCCGAGCCGGCCCCCAAGGTCCCAGTGCCTGCCGCCCCAACTGGCGGCGGCAAGACCGAGCGAAGCAAGCAGCGGCGCGCCGAGCTGCGCCGCGGCGTCGTGGAGTTCTACGCCGTGATAGCCGTGCTGCACCAGCTCCGGGGTCACCTCGGCGCCGCGCACCTCTACGCCGAGGAGGGCCTCCAGGAACGCATGGAGACCTTTCTCTCCGCCGTCCCCATCGAGAAAACCGTCTCCGTCGAGACGTTCCAGACCGTCGCACACGGCCTGCAATACCCGCTGCTCTAGGATCTGTCCATGCAAGAAACCATGGCGCGCTTTCGCCAGGTCGCCAGCACGCTGAGCGACAACTTCCTCAACAAGGAAGAGGTGATTCGCCTCCTCATCATCAGCGCCATCGCGGGCGAGCACATGGTGCTCATTGGACCTCCGGGCACGGCCAAGTCGGCGATGATCCGGAACTTTGCCCAGCTGATTCAGGCGCAGTACTTCGAGTACCTGCTCACCCGTTTCACGGAACCCAACGAGCTGTTCGGACCGGTGGACATCCGGGTGTTTCGCGAGGGGACGTACACGCGACGCGTGGATGGCATGCTGCCCACCGCCGAGATCGTGTTTCTGGACGAGGTCTTCAAGTCCAACTCCGCGATCCTCAACTCGCTGCTGACGGTGCTCAATGAGCGCAAGTTCAGCAACGGCAGCCAAGTCCTCAACGTCCCGCTCCTTTGCCTGTACGGCGCCAGCAACGAGGTGCCCAACGACGACGCGCTCGAGGCCATCTACGACCGCTTCCTGTTGCGCGTGTACAGCGACAACCTGGACAGCTACCACTTCCACGGTCTCATCGAGAAGGGGCTCGCGTATGAGAAGAGCCGCGTCAAACGCCGCACCCAGGCGCCGCAGGCCATCCTCTCCAGCGCGGCGCTCAAGGCCATTCACGACGGGTTCCCGAACCATCTGAACTTCACGCCGGAGTTCACCGCCAAGTACAAGGCGCTGGTGTTCCAGATCCGCAACGAAGGCGTCTCGATCTCCGATCGACGCGTCATCAAGCTGCTCAAGCTCTTTGCCGCCTCCGCGCTGTTTGACGGCCGTCCCACGGCGGACGAGTCCGACTTTTTCGTGCTCAAACACATCTGGAACAACCTGGACCAGCGAGAGATCCTCCGCGACATCGTGGACCCGGTCCTGGAGCGCTACTACAAGGAGCACCCGTCTGCGGGCCGCCGCGACGGCGTCGGGGCAAATCTTGAGGATCTCATCCAGGAGGTTCGCCTGATCGAGGAGGTGCTCGCCAGCGGCGAGCAGCTCAGCGACATCCAGCTGTTCAGTCAGCTCAAGAATCTCAACGACATCAAGACAGCGCTCGGCGCCCTCGGAACGCCGGCGGCCAAGGAGATTCAGGCGCGCGTGGACCGAATGCTCCAGTCGCTGTTTGAGTCGAGCAAGTTCGTTTGAGCGACTACTTCCAGCTCCAGTTCACGGGCATGGCGTTTCGCGGCGTCGCGTCGACGACGAGCGGCGTCCGGACCCGCGCGGCCAATTGGCACAACCTGCTGCACCGCCTTGGCATCCACCTGCCGTACGTCGTGGTGCATGATTTTGGGCTCCTGTTCAGCGCGTCCGAGGAGGACAGAGGCCAGATAGCCCTGGACCAGGCTGCGATGGAGGCTGTCGGCGTCCACCCGGATTTTGGGCGCTCGTTGGGTGAGTACAGGGAGGTGCTTGAGCGCATCGACCAGTCCGAGGTGGTTCGGCGCGCGCGCGGTTGGAAGCTCGGCGATGACGTCATCGCCGTGCTGTTGGCCAAGGTGCTGATGCTCGTCAACCGCGACTGGCCCGAGGCCCGCAAACAGGCGTACCTCCGCGAGCAGCTACCGCTGGATTCGGACGCGTTCGAGTATGCCTACGGGCGCACGGCGTTGGATCGAGCGGAGTGGGAGTACTTCTACCGTTTCTTCGAGACCCTGCTGTCCAAGTCCATGCAGGTGCGGCACGCCGTCGAGCAGATTGACCTCGACACCCTGCGTCTGCTGTCGCTGTTTGGTGGTAGCGACTTCGGCTCGACGCCGCTGGAGTTGGTAGACCTGATGGGCCTGTTCACGATGCCGATGGTCAACGACATCGTGAACTTCAGCCTGCAGATTCTCCCTTCCGTGCTGGAAGCCAAGCGCCTCAAGGACGCCCAGACCTACTCCATGGACGGCTTCTCTGGGATTGAGCGCGTCGGGAACCTCGACAACCTCATGCTCACCGAGTTCGCGTACCCCGAGGAGATCTTCGACCAGAAGTTCATCGACAACGAGCTCTACTATTACGGGCGCGACCGCGCGCGCGAGGAGGAGCAAAAGGTCCACTACCTCATCCTGGACGCCTCCGCCTCCATGCGCGGACGCCGCACGGTGTTCGCACGCGGCGTGGCCCTGGCCATGATAAAAAAGCTCATCGTCCAGGGGGAGCAGCCGCTGTTCAGGTTCTTTGATTCGCGCCTGTACGACACGGTTCGCATCGGCCAGCACGCCCACAGCGTCCCTTACCTGCTGAGCTTCAAGTCCGAGCGCGGTCGCAACTACAGGAAGTGCTTTGAGCAGGTGCTGTTTGACGCTCGCCGCCTGCGGGAGCGGGAGAAGAAGGAGGTGGTCCTCTACTTCTTCACCCACGGCCAGTGCCACCTGCCCGAGGATCTGGTGATGCGGCTGCGTGAAACCGTCTACCTGTTTGGCATCTACATTCTGCCCGGTGAGCGGCTCGACCTCAGCTATGTGTCCCACCTCAACAAGTACCAGGTCGTCCGCGAGGACAGCCTCGGCAACACGTCCCAGCGCACGGACGCGGCCAAGGACATCTTGCGGCAGGTGGGGCGCCGATGAAGTGCAGCACCACCACGGCCTTGGTCAGTCGTCTACCGGTCCACGCAGGCGTTTGGTCTGGGAGCGCTGCTTCTTGGCCTCGAGACGCCTTCGGTTCACGCCGCGGGACACCTTGGTCGCCACGCGCTTCTTCTTGCGCTTCATGCTCGCGCGGAGCTTCTCAGCCAGCAGCTCAAAGGCCACGGCAAGGTTGCGGGTATAGCTTCGGTTGCGCGTCACCGTCACCACGACGCCCGAGGGTCGATGGCGCAGCCGCACACCCGTGTAGTTCTTGTTTCGGTGCTGGCCACCCGGCCCGCCCCCACGCATGGGCTGCACATCGCACGCGGCCGCCAGGGCATCGGGTTCCAGGTTCCACGTCTTGCGCTGTTCGGGTGTATCCATCTCGGTTTCCCACGGGCCGTTCGCCGGTAGAGTAATGCACATCCGACCCAGCGCCAGCCTCCTTTTCGTCTTTGTCGCCGCTTGTGGCGGAACGACCGGTAGCCACACCGTCCCCGACGAGACGGACGCCGCCGGCGACCTCGATGTGCTCACAGATACGACCGACGCCGACAGTGACGGCATCGACGACCCCATGGACGCCGGCGGTGACAGCGCGGACCTGGCCCCTGACATGGCCGACATCCCGCCGGACATCCCGCCCGTCCCCCTAGCCTGCGAGGGCTTGTACCGGCCACCCACAGACGTACCCATTGCGGAGACGGAGCTGGGGGAGGCCAGCGGAATTGTCGCTTCGCGCAGGAACCCGGGCGTCTTGTGGGTCCACAACGACTCGGGCGACGCGCCGCGCCTC
>CALBXO010000007.1 GCA_937890335.1 uncultured Pseudomonadota bacterium
CAACTTTGAGACTGTGCCGCCCATCGCGGACGCCGCCAAGGAGACCAAACTGGTCGCGCAGCAGGCACAGGCCGCGCTGGAGCGGGTAGACCGTACGCTGGATCTGGACGAGGCGGTGCTTGAGGCGCTGGTCACCGCCTTTCGCGACCTTCGGTCCGGACGCACGGTGGAGGGTTGGGCCGTGGAGCGCCCAGGGGCCGTGATGAGTACGGCCGAGGCCGTAGCCGTGGCGACGAGCATGGGTCACCATATGACCTGGTTCCAGGCCGAGCGTGATCCGGTCTCGCTGATCCCGGGGCACATCCTCGGCGTGGTGCTCAAGGACGACCCAAAGGATCGGGCGCGCCTCCTGTCGTACTGGGACTCCGCCGTGAAGCGCCGGGCCGACGAGGGCGCCCGGATGTGGAAGCGGCTGCTCGAACTGCGGCCCGAATTGGAAGGCTAAGAGCCTGTTGCACATTGGCTCCCGTCGCCCCGCCGGCCAAACAGAACCGCTTTCCGCGCAGTCTTTCGGCTGACGATACTGCGGTAACGCCGCCCTGCGACCGCACGAA
Organism: uncultured Pseudomonadota bacterium; assembly: GCA_937890335.1. Lineage (GTDB taxonomy): Bacteria > Myxococcota_A > Bradymonadia > Bradymonadales > CALBXO01. The sequence goes on from CALBXO010000007.1 coordinate 555, forward strand.
ATTCGGTCCCGTTTGTCTCGCCGTGGCTCGGTCCACCAATGCGCAACAGGCTCCCAGGTCCTGTCCTGCGCGGCGGCGCGGGCGCACCGACTGCGGCGCACGGCCTCACCTATCGGGGATGCCACACGGCTCGCCCGTGAACACAGCAGGCACACCCACAACACCGCCGAGCAGGGCGACACCTCGGGTGGGCAACACCCGTCCCGGCTCGTGTCGGGACGAGCCGGGCCTTCCCTCCCAGGAAGGGCACGGACGGCGTGGCAACCTCCGGTTGGACGGGTCGCGCGTCAGCGTTGTTTCGGGGCCGGCGCACACACCACGAAGTGTCGCGTCGAGGTCATGCCGCGCCAGCTGGTGGTGACCTCCAGGGGGCCGGCCGCAAGGTTGTTGATGCGGAACCGGCGGCTGGTGGGCGAGGCCCGGGTGAGGACCGCGCCGCCGGAGACTTCGATTGAGATCTCGTCCGCCGGCTCTCCCCAGACCTCGTGTGTGGCGGTGCCCAACCGCACAAATCCCTGGATCTCGGTCGCGGAGATTTCCTGGCCCGGCGGCGCTCCGCAATCCGATGCGACGTAGGTGTTCGTGGGGTCTACCGACAGCCCGACCCAGGCCACGTCTGCGCTGGGCACAACCGGAAACTCGCCCTGTGCCCCGAAGGTTTTGAAGGAGGCAATGCCGGTGGCGTCGGCGGCTGTGTAGGTGGCGACATCGCTGTCGGGCGGGTCGCTCAGGGTTCCCTCGCCCGAGTAGGTCCAGATGTCGTCGTAGACGCCTGTCAGGTCATTGCCGCTCGGCCCGCGGAACCGTGGAACGAGCTCCACACTGCCGCCGCCGAGGAGCGCCGCGGGGGCCACTCCGTCGCCAAATCTGTGCGCGTGCACGGGCTCAATGGTCTGGGATGCCACCCGGTTGACGTCGAACGCTATCGTTCGGCGCGCGCCGGTTTCCACGAGGACCGAGAGCTCGACGTGACCCTGGGCGTGCGTGCGGACCCAGACGATGCCTGCGTCAATTCGCTCCACGGTGGCGACATCGGGGTCCGACGATTCTGCGTCGGCGATGGCCACGGAGGCGTTCTTGTCGTCTACGAATTCGAAGGGGATTTCAGCGCCGGGAAACGACCGCACTGGCCCCAGATAGCCGCGGGCAATGCGGCCTGGCGTGCGGTTGTGCGCGGTCAGGCGGTGGGACGTATCTGCGGGCTCGGCGTCCCAGCCGGAGCAGGCGGGCAGGGTCAATAGGGCCAGGGCAAAAACGAGGTAGCGCATGGGAACTCCAGGTCGGTGGCGTTGCTCGCCGTTTTGGAAGTTCACGGGCGCCGCGGGGCGGTGTTGCGTGAAAAATCTGTTTTTCTTCTCCATAGTCGTGTCGCGGTCCGGGCCAGGTGGTGCGCAGACCGAGACGAGGTCCATTCGTGACGCAGCCTTCCGAGGCGCTGGCGGCGCTGGCCGGGTCGACGGACCCGCTGCTCATCGGCGTTCGACATCACAGTCCCGCCTGCGCCGCCGCGATGGAGGCGCTGCTGACCGCCTTTGGGCCCACCGAGATCTTTGTGGAGCTGCCCGGCGAGTTTGCGCACTGGATTGAGTGGCTCGGTCACCCGGAGACGCAGGCGCCCGTCGCGCTGGCCACCGCAGACGACGACGGAGGACTGGGCTTCTACCCGTTTGCCGACTTCTCACCGGAGCTTGTGGCGATCCGCTGGGCCGTGCGCCACCGGGTGGCGGTCACCCCGTTTGACGACCCGCGTCACCGTGATGGGGTGGACCGCCGTGGCGGGGAACGGCGGTTGGTGGGGAGCCTGTTGTCCACCAGCGGAGCCCCCGATTTTGAGGCGCTCTGGGACCGAATGGTGGAGGCGCCCGCGCCTGGCGCCACGCCCGAGTCCATCCGCCGCGCGGCGTTGGCGCTCGGGTGGGCCCTGCGAAGCGACGCGGAAGAGGTCGGTGTCAGCGCCTTCGACCTGGGACGGGAGGCGCATATGAGGGCCTGTCTGGCCGCGGGTCGCGACCGTGGGGTGCGGGCGGCGGCGGTCGTGGGTGCGTTTCACGCGCCAGCCTTGCTCCAGCAAGACCCAGTGTCGGTTCTGGCTGCGCCCCCGGACAAGACCACCTCCCTCATCCCCTACGCGCACGACCTTCTGGATTCGCGATCTGGGTATCCGGCGGGGATTCGTGATCCTCTCTGGCAGCAGCGGGTCTTTGAGGTCCTGGGTACAGGTGACCCTGCGGACGTCGACGCCATCGCTGCGGAAGTAGTGACCGCGGTGTGTCGTCTTGTGCGGGGGGCCGATCATGTCGCCGGTGTGCCCGACGGGCGCGAGGCCGTCCGCATGGCCCGCGATCTGGCCAGGCTGCGGGGTCTGCCAGCGCCGGGACGGCGCGAGCTGCTCGAGGGGATCGAGTCCGGGCTTGGTCGGGGGGAGCTGCTGGGGCGAGGTGTTGTGCTGGGTAGAGCGCTCGAGCGCGTCCTGGTAGGGCGTCGCCGCGGGAAGCTTGCGCCCGGCGCGCCGAGATCCGGGTTGGTCCTGCACGTGGCCGAACGCGTCGCTGCGCTCCGGCTGCCGGGGGAGGCACAGGCTGCCGACGAGCCGCGCGTAATGCGGTTGGACGTCGTCCGGTCCGACCTTGACCGCGAACGCGCGGTGTTCCTGGCCCGCCTGTCGCTGTGCGGCGTTCGCTACGCGGAGCCGCGCGAGTCGGTGGCGCGGGAGACGCTGACCCAGGTCTGGACAGTCGCCTGGACCCCGGCGACGGATGCCACGCTGGCGCTCGCCAGTACCCGCGGCGTGACGACCGAACAGGCTGCGGAGGGGACACTTCGGGCGCACGAGGGGCGGCGCAAGCGCACCGGTGAGTGGACGGCGCGGGCCTTGGTGGAAGGCCTTGAGAGCGCTGCGTCCTGTGCGCTGCCCCGCTTGGTGGACGAGTACCTCGGGCGGCTCGAGACCGAGTTTGTTTCGGAGGCGGGTTTCGCCGACATCGTCGCGGCGATCGGCCTGATAGGGCGCCTGGAGCGGGGGCACCTAGGGGGCTACACCGCGGACGCCGCGCTCGTGGCGACGCTGCGCGGCACACTGGTGGGCGCCGCGGTCCGCGGGCTGGACGGAATTGCGGGCAGCAAGGATCTGCAGGACGCCGGAGCGCTACGGGAGCTGGTGGACCTCTACGAGGCGCAGCCCGACGACGCGCAGTGGGCGGACGCGCGTCTGGGCTGGGCCCTGGACCAGATGGCGCAAGACGGGTCGGCATTGATGGTCGGTGCGTCTTCTGCGGCGCGCGTCTTCCTCGACCGTGACACGGTGGAGGCGCTTTCGGAGCGGCTGGGTTCCTGGATCGATGGAGCGCGCAGCGCGGAGCGGCGGCGGGATCTGGCGCAGCTGCTCCAGGGAGTGCTGGTGGTCGCCGCGCCTCTGTTCGAGGCGAGCCCTCTGTGGGCGCGCGGCGTGCTGGAACATGTTGAGCGCACCGACGACGACAGGTTCCTGGAAGTTCTGCCCGCGCTGCGCGACGGGTTTGGCGTGCTGAGTCCTGCCGACCGCGGGCGGCTGCTGGCGGCGCTCGGTGCCGAGCTTGGCGACGATGTGCTGGCCGGGCGCAGCCTGGACGCGACGCTCGAGTATCCGCCCGAGCAATTGGGGCTGTGGGCGACCGCCGACCGTGCCGGCCTCTGCGCGGTCGATGCGCTGCACCTTGACCCGATCGTCGCAGCGGATGTCGTGCCAATCCCCCTGGAGCCTGGATTGGTCCCGGGCCCAACTGGCGGCGGCGACCGCGGCCATTCGCTGAGGCCGGCCGACCGCTGGAGGCTCATCCTTGGTCAACAGCGGGAGCAGCTCAACAGCGGCGCCGCCCGGTATGGGCGCGCGCTCGATGAGCTGTACGGCGGGGGCAGCGGGGAGGGCTCTGGGACGATCGGGGGCCAGGGAGGCGGCAAGGAGGCGGGTTACCCGAGCACCCGTGAGTGGGCCGAGGATCTGCAGGAACTCTTTGGAACGGAGGTCCGCGAGGAGGTGCTCGGCCGCGCTGCCGAGGGAGGGCGAGCGCAGGCCCTGGCCGAGCTGGACCCGGAGCAGGTGTCGGCGTCCGTGACGCTCCTGGAGCAAGTGCTGGCGCTGCGAGGGAGCTTGCCGGAGGCGCGTCTGCCGCAGCTGCGCAGGTTGGTGGCGCGGGTTGTTGAGCAGCTTGTTCGGGAGCT
>CALBXO010000008.1 GCA_937890335.1 uncultured Pseudomonadota bacterium
CTCCAGGATTCTCTCCTTCGGCAGCGCCTGCTCCATATGCCAGGTCAGGAAGGCCTCCTGGATTTTGCGGCCTGCAGTTCGGTCGTGGTTCAGGAACAGGTTCTTGATGACCTGTTGGCTGATCGTGCTTCCCCCGCGGACGATGCGGCCCTCCCGGAAGTTGGCGACCAAGGCTGCACGGATGCCGCGCACGTCGAACCCAGCGTGCTTCCAGAAGGCCCCATCCTCCGCGCTGACGATCGCCTGCGGGACCACATCGGGGATGTCTTCCCACGCGACCCAGTCCTTGGCAGCCGGTCCGATGGACCGTTTCTCGGGCAGCCCGCGGGCCTCGAGCGCGAAGCCCGTCTCCTTGAGCTGAAGCAGCGGGGTGTTGGGGCCGGGCCGGAGGATGTGTACCTCGTCGTAGCGGATGTCCGCGTCGAGCTCGAGGTCGTCCACCGCGCGCGTGTCTACCCGAAGGACCATATGGCCTTGCAGCGAGCCCTCGAGTTGGTAGCCCTCCAGCGCAGGGACGAACCCTTTGGGCATGGAGTCCAGGACGTCCTGGGCAACCATCTCGGGCGTCTGCACGTCCATCTCGATGAGCCATCCGTCGCCGGCGTTGAAGACGCGACCGTCGACCTTGGTGCGCAGCTGACCCAAGGCAAAATCGCCGTCGCGGACCCAGACGCATCGGCACTGCGTGTCCACGAGGATGTGTCCCTTGGTGGCGATGTCGACCTTGCTCAGCTCTGCGGTCGAGAGCACGGGCGCCATGATCTGGCCGTCGTCGATGTCCAGGTCCATGTGGATATCGACAAGGCCGAGGCTGAACTCGAAGTCGAGCACGACCGTGCCGCTGATCCTCCCATCTTTCAGGTGGGCGTGGCGCGCCGCGGCGGCAGGAATGAGTCCTGCGTACGGCTTCCAGGGCACGTCGTTGACGCGCGCCGTGATGTCCAGCGTTTGGTTGGGTACGTTCCACGTGGCGTGCACGCTGCCGAGTCCCAGCTCCCCGTGGAGCTCGCTGCTGAGGCGAAACTCGTCACGCGTCGGGTCCACGACGACGTCAGTCTCGCCCAGCGGGACCTGCATGGGCTCGGTTCGGCCGGGCAGGAGCACCTTGGCGATGGCGCCGAGGGTGTGCAGGTTGGCGCCCTCCTCTCCAATGCGCGTGTCGAGCTGCTCGGCTTCGAAGCCCACGATGACTGGGGCACCAGCCTCGGCTCCCTGCCCCGGGACCTTCCATGGGACCTTGGTGGACAGCCCGTCCAGCGTGAGTCCGTGGAGCGCCACTGTCGGGGGCCAGGTCACGGTGACGCCGGTGGCAGAGATGGTCGCGCCGGCGGGCACCTTGGACGGCATGGCGCGGGTGATGGCCGCCGTGAGGTCCCGGGCCTCAGGCCAGGTCAGGTCCACACGGGCGTCGCCGCCGGGGAGGGTCACCTCCGCCGCGAGCTGGCCCTCACCATAGGCGTCCACGCTGACGTCGCCGCGGGCGAATACCTTTGCAGCCGTCCAGTCCTGTGAGTGGCCGAGCGCCAGCCTCTTGCTCGTGAACCAGACGGGCTCGAAGCGGTCGTCGAGGTCAACCACGCGAACGCGACCGTTGGTCATGGACAGATCGGGCACCAGCTCCAGCCGGGCCCCGAGGGTGCGTGTGCCGCCGGGCTTCTCCGCGGCGGGAGCCGCTCGCCGTGCGGCCTTTCGGGCTGCGAGCAGGGATTCGACCAGCGCGAGATCGCCCCGGTCGCCTGCGGCGACCTGTACGTTCGCCTCGACGCCGTCGAACACGACCGATTCCACGCGGATCTCGCCCCGGAAGAGGGCGCCGAAGTCGGGCTCGATGTAGACGTGATCCACGGCGAGCCAGAGGCTGCCGGTGTCGTCGGGCCTGCGGACCAGCACGTCCCGGATCTCGACGCCCGTCCAGCCGTGGGGGGCCACCCGACCGCGCACGACGCGCAGGCCAGTGTCGCGCGTTGCCCGCGCGATGACATCGTCTGCAATGGTGCCGACTGCGGGTTCGGTACGTACGAACCACCACATTACCGGGAGCACCGCGAGTGCTCCGAGTAGTGCCGCGAATCCTTTGAGTCTGCGCGCCATCCGTGCGCGTCGGGCTCCGGGAGTCGGTGTAGGATCGGGGTTCGTGGACGCCACTGTCGAAGTTCCTGCCTGCCCCTGCGGGTTCCCAGATGGCTATCATGTCGCACGGCGGATCGCCAGAAAAACACCGTGGATGGAGGTGCTTCGCCGCCCCGTCGTATCCGGGTTTGACACACCTTGCCGGGTGTGGGACTTCCCGCCCCATGGATGATGTGACCCAAGTGTCTGATTTTGATGGCTTCGATTTGGACGAGCGACTCGTCCGCGGCGTACACGCCCTCGAGTTCAAGGAAGCGACCCCGATTCAATCCCGCGCGATCCCGCCGCTGCTGGCCGGCAGCGACATCATCGGCCGCGCGCGCACGGGCTCAGGGAAGACGGCGGCCTTTGGGCTGCCGCTGCTGCAGCGCATGCTGGATGTCGACCCCGGCGTCCGCGCCCTGGTGCTGGCGCCCACGCGCGAGCTGGCGATGCAGGTGTCAGCCGCACTCTCTTCGTACAGCCGCTTCGCGAGAATCAAGCTCGTCACGGTCTACGGCGGTGCGGGGTACGGCCCCCAACTCAAGGGGCTGCGCGAGGGCGCGTCCATCGTGGTCGGTACACCGGGGCGTTTGCTGGACCACCTGGACCGCGGCAACCTCGACCTGTCCGGGGTGGAGATGGTTGTGCTCGACGAGGCCGACGAGATGCTTCGGATGGGCTTCATCGACGACGTCGAGCGCCTGCTCAGCCAGACGCCGAAGGGGCGGCAGCTCGCGTTGTTTTCAGCCACGATGCCTCGTGAGATTCGTGGCATCGCGGACCGGCACCTGACCAACCCCATCTTGATCGAGGTTGAGTCGCGCGCGCTGACGGTGGACCACATCACCCACAAGGGCATCTCGGTTCCGGACCGTTTCAAGTTTGAGGCCCTGGTTCGCGTGCTTCGCGCGGGGATGCGTGGCGGGACGTTGGTGTTCGCCCGGACCCGTGCAACCTGCGCCAGTGTGGCGGAGGGCCTGATGACGCGCGGTTTCTCAGCCGACGCATTCCACGGCGACATGGCGCAGCCCGCGCGCGAGAAGGTGCTCTCGCGGCTGCGCAGCGGACAGCTCGACGTACTTGTGGCCACCGATGTGGCCGCCCGCGGTCTGGACGTGGACAATCTCACCCACGTCATCAACCTGGACCTGCCCGGCGACACCGAGACCTATGTGCACCGCGTGGGGCGCGTGGGTCGTGCGGGTCGAGCCGGCACCGCGATCAGCTTTGTGACACGGTCGGAGGGGCGCCGGGTTGGCTTCATGGAGAAGAAGCTCAACGTGCGGCTCGAGAAGATCGAGGTGCCGTCCGACGCCGAGATCGCGGAACGCCAGAAGATGGTCCTGTCCCAGGAGCTGACCGACGCCATGGCGGACGGGGAGTCGCGCGACGCCTCGGAGATCATCGCCCACCTCGTCGGCGAGGGTGCAACCCTCGAGATCGTCGCGTCCGCGGCAATCCAGCTGCTGGCCAAGGGCCGGGCCATGAAGCTGGATTCGGACCGCAACGAGCAGCCGCCCACCTGGGCACGCCCACCGGCCCGCCGGGAGCGCCCGGACCGTCCGACTGGGCCCAGAGAGACCAACGAGGTCGAGCTGTTCATTCCGGTTGGGAAAAACCGACAGATTCGGCCGTCCGACATCGTCGGGGCGCTGGCGAACGAGGTCGGCATCTCCGGCTCGGACATTGGCCGGGTCACGATTCACGACCGGACCTGCTTTGTGGGGATGCCCGCCGACGTGGCCAAGCAAGTGGTCGCCAAGACCGCAAAACTTCGTCTACGTGGGATGGACGTGGCGGTCATGCTGGCACGTCCGCGCCCGAGCACACCTCCCGGATCTTCGGCTCCTCCGTCGAGTGAGAAACGACGTTTCCGGCCCGGCTCCAAGAAGACCAGTGGCCCGCTCCGTAAGGATCGCCAGCCCGGTGGAAAGAAGGGGCGCTGATGCCAACAAGGACGCGTGAGGTCGCGCCGGGCGACAACGACCGCGTGGTCCTCGATGCCGACGGTGGCGAGCTCGCCGTGCCAGCCGGTTGGGAGTTGCTGCCGGCGGGCGACGCGGGTCTTACACGCCGGGTCAAGGCCGCCGGCCCGACCTGGACCGTGAAGGTCAAGCGCGGCAGGCGCGTGTTTTCCCAGGGGCTGTGGGCCTGCGCGGCTGTGATTGCAGCCGAGACAGCTCGACTCGAGCAGGAGCGGGCTTCCCCAGCGTACCAGCGGAAGCTGGAGGCGGAGCGGGAGCGCCGGCGCCGGGCAGAGATGGCCTACCGGCTCGAGTTCCGCCGGGAGATCCTTGGTTTCCTGGACTTTCACGTCCGTCACGAGGACCTGGCCGCAGAGCTCGCGGACGCAATCACAGAACACGCGACGCCCGTCGGCAGTGGGACCGTGGCGCGCACCAAGCGCATCCCGGTGGAGCGGCGCGCCGAGGCCGCGGTGATCGCATGGCTGCGGCACCAGACGACAGCCTACGATCGCATGAAGATCGCGCGTGTGAAGGGCAAGCGGCGCGAGGTCCGACGTGCGCTCGCGCAACGGTCCCGCGAGCTGCTGGATGCCTACCGACGTGGCGTGGACGCCGGCGCAGAGTGTGTGTTGCGGCGCGCGCTGGAAGCAGGCGACGCGTAGCGCAGCGCCGCGTCGCGGTTGAACCCACCACCGAAGTTGGACCCGCATCGCTCGGCGTGTTCGCACCCGTGCTTGCCTGTTGTGGCGCGGGGTGCGATGCCAGTGCTTTCCTTCATCCGGAGCGGTCCATGCGAGCGATCACAATCACGAAACACGGCGGTCCCGAGGTCCTGAAGGTCGTCGAGAGCGCCGATCCGGTGGCCGGGCCGGGCCAGATCCGGGTCCGGGTCAAAGCCTGCGGACTGAACTTTGCTGAACTGATGGCGCGGGTTGGGTTGTATCCCGACGCGCCCAAGCCGCCGTGCGTGGTCGGGTATGAAGCCGCCGGGTTGGTGGACCAGGTGGGGGAAGGTGTGGAGGCGTTCGCTGTCGGGGACAGGGTGCTGTTGGCGACGAAGTTTGGTGCGCACGCCGACACCGTGGTGACCGCGGAGAACCAGGTCTACGCCATGCCGGAGGGCATGAGTTTTGAGGAGGGTGCGGCGCTGCCGGTCAACTACCTGACCGCATGGCACATGCTCTTCCCCATCGCGGGGCTGCGCCCCGGCAACAGCGTGCTCGTGCATATGGCCGCTGGCGGTGTGGGGATCGCGACATTGCAGCTGTGTCAGACGGTGGAGAATGTGACCACCTATGGAACCGCGTCCCCCGGCAAACACGAGTTCATTCGCGAGCAGGGCTGCGACCACCCCATCGACTACCGCAGCAAGGATTACGCGCAGGAAGTGCGCCAGCTTACCGATGGCCGCGGCGTGGACATTATCCTGGACGCGCTCGGTGGCGACGATTGGAAGAAGGGATACGAGCTTCTCGCGCCCGCGGGAAAACTGGTCGCCTTTGGGTTTGCCAACATGGCGTCGGGCACCAAGCGCAACCTGTTCACGGTCATCAAGCAATTCCTCAGCGTGCCCAAATGGTCGCCCATGAACCTCATGGACACGAACCGGCTCGTCGCTGGCGTGAACATGGGCCATCTCTGGGGTGAGGTGGAGATGTTGCGGGTGGAGATGGAGGCGCTTTTGGCGCTGTACCGCGCCGGCAGCATCAAGCCGCACGTGGACACGACCTTCTCCTTCGAAGCCGCCGGCGACGCCCACCAGTACATCCATGACCGGAAGAACGTCGGGAAGGTAGTCCTGGTTCCCTGACAGTTTTGGCCGGCCGCGCCCGTCTCCCGGCACGCTCAGCGGCTACCCAGCAGGTTGATCCCCCAATCGTAGTCCACGAACTCGATGGAGTAGGCCCCGTCGCGTGCGCGCTCGAGCTCCGCCTTTCCGGCCGGGTCCGAGAATGAGATCCAGTACGCGAGCGGGTCACCGAAGTCCTCGGCGAACCAGTCAAAGATTGCGCTGGCGCGCAGAGTCCGGGCGCCGTGATCAACGGTGAGGTTGCGATCCTCTGCGACCATGCTCCGCATCAGGCGATCAAAATGAGCGTCCAGGGTGTCGGGCATGAACGCGTGTCGATCCAGGACCGGGCAGCCGAGGCTGGCGCAATTGATCGCGGCGTGAATTCGCGCATCTCCGTACCCTCGGATCGTCTTGTTCTCCAGGTCGTACAGGTTGATTCGCTGGCCCCCGAGCGTGAACTTGAGGGCGTAGAAGAACCCTTGACCTTCGCCCGCCGACACCCAGGCATCCACCTGGACGTCGCGGACGCTGGCGATGGGCCAGTGTTTCGTGACGCCGTAGAGGACCAGGGCGTTGTACGCGTTGCACCAATAGGCCAGCTCGTGTGCGCGGGTGGGAAACAGTTTTGGATGGGAGGCAGGGCTGTACCTGGCCAGGTGGGCGACGTATCGGCCCAGGCGGGCATCGGCGCCCAGTTTCCCGTAGTCCACCGTGCCTGCCGGTGTGACGTGCTCCTGAAGGACGGCGTCGAGCAGCGAATGGGGGAACGCCTCCGGCGTCGCTACCGGCGTCACCTCCATCTGGGGCGGTGGGATGTCGCGGGCACCCAGAGCGCGGTCTATCAGCTGTGGCAGGAACTGTGTCACGCCGACAAGGAGGAGAACAAGCGCGCCGCCCACGGCGAGCGCAACCTGCCGGCGCCGCCTCACTCGTGGTCGGTGGGGACGGGGTGCGGACCGGCGGCGAGCCGCCCCTCGAATCCGGCATCCGGGTTCGCCGCGTCTTCCTCGTCGGACATGATCCGCAGGTCTTCACCCTCGAGCCGGGCCATGAACGCCGTCGCGGTGCTGTCGCCGGCCACGTTGGTGGCGGTGCGGAACATGTCCAGAATGCGGTCCACGCCGAGGATGAGGGCGATGCCCTCCACCGGAATGCCCACTGCGGTGAGGACGAGCGCAAGCGTGATCATGCCCGCGCCCGGGACGCCGGCCGCGCCCACGGAGGCCAGCGTTGCGGAGCCCACAATGGTCACCTGGTCCATGATGGTCAGGGCCCCCGGCCCACTCTCAGGTAGGTAGATCTGGGCGATGAAGATGGCCGCGACGCCCTGGTAGAGGGCGGTACCATCCATGTTGACCGTGGCTCCGAGCGGTAGGACAAAGCTCGTCACCCCGGGGCTGACGTTGAGGTTGTCCTCGCAGCACTCCTTTGTGACGGGCAGCGTCGCGGAGGAGCTCGACGTGGAGAAGGCCACCAGGAGCGCCTCCTTGATCGCGCCCAGGAACTTGATCACCGGGAGCCTGGCCCCGAAGCGAATGGTCAAGCCGTAGGTTATCGCGACGTGAAGGCCGAGCCCGAGCAGGACGACCAGCGCGTAGTAGCCGAGCGCAAAAAGCACCGACAACCCGGTAGAACCCACGACCTTGAACAGGAGGGCCGCGACGCCGAACGGTGCGATGTACATGGCCATGTGGACCAGCATGACGACGGCCTCATTGAGCCGGTCGAACACGTCCACGACGAGCTGCGCACGATTGTTCTTCAGGAATGTCAGCGCGATGCCCAGCATCAGGGCAAAGAAGATGACCTGCAGCATATCGCCGCTGGCCAGGGCGTTGACCGGGTTGGTCGGCACGATGCTGATCAGCTGATCGACGAACGACGGTGCGTTCGCGGCGCTGGTTATCTTGTCCCCCGCGCCCGACGAATACGACGCCAGCATCCTCGCCTTGTCCTCGGCGGATAAAACGCGTCCGGGTTGGAAGATGTTCGCCAGCAGGACGCCGATGGTCAGCGCCATGAGGGTCGTGCCCAGGAAGTAGCCGATGGTGCGGCCACCGAGCCGCCCGAGTTTTCGGAAGTCGCCCAGCGACGCGACCCCAACCACGAGGGAGAGGAAGACCAGAGGTACGACGACCATCTTGATCATGGCCAGGAACAGCAGGCCAATCCACTCGGTCCAATCCACGATGGTCTGGCCGATGGGTGCGTAGCGCGTGGCCGCCCCGGGATCATTCTTGACCCAACCTTTGAGGACCGCGCCGACCTGTGCTGGGTTTCCATCGGCGGTGAGCGATGCCGGTGCGGAGTCGGGTTTGCCCTTTCGGGCCTTGAGCAGGTCGGGCGCGGTCAGCGTCCACTGCACCTTGAGCCACTGCCCGTCGTCGGCTTCTTCGACAATCCGTGCCATGCGCACGCCGCCGGACCACGGGGCAACGGTCTCGCCGCCCTTTTCCAACACAATCTGTGCGGCGGGCGTGAGTGTGACCCCTGACTGAGGCAGCAGGAACGAGTTGGGTCCGAACAGGAGCCCCAACCCAACGCCTACGGCCATGCCGATCAGGATCTTGGTGTAGAGGGCCATGCCCTTCTTTTTCTTGGCTGGAGGCGAGCCTTCAGCCTTCGATTTCTTGGTGGGAACGTCGCCGTCCGACATAGGAACCTCCGGTGAGGGCGATGTTCGGGGGTGCTGGGGGGATGTGTCAATCGCGCTGACCCGGCTGCGCGCGACCGACCGGGAAGCGAACTGGCCGGCGGTCTGTTACCTTCCGGCCATGCTGAACCGACGACGCGCCATCTCTGTGACCGCAGCCGCACTCCTCCTGCTCTCTACCGGGGCGGTGTTGGCCGCCGACGGGGTGAAGATCCAGGAGGTCGAGGACAAGGGGGTCAAGGGACTCAAGGCGTCCTTTGTCATCGAGCAGCCCCGCGCGGTCGTCTTTGACACGCTCAACGATCTCGACGGCTTCAAGAAGCTGTTTCCCAATGTGCTTGAGGTGAAGGTGGTGCGCACGGATGGGGACACGCGCGACGTCTTCTTCAAAGTCGATGCCGTCCTGTCCGACGCCCAGTACACGCTGCGTCGCAAAGCCAGTCGCGGCAAAGTGGCCGACACCATCAGTTGGAATCGGCTCAGCGGCGACGCGAACGTCATCCGCGGAAGCTGGATTCTTGTGGACGGCAAGAAGCCCGGCACCACCAAAGTTACCTACAGATCGTTCGTCGATGTGTCGGCGTTTGTCCCCACGGGGACGGTGCGGGACATCGCCGTCGGCAAAGTGCACGAGATGGTGGACCGCGTCCGCGCTGCCTGCAAAGTGCGCGCGGAATCGGCCGGCGACTGACCCCGGTGACCGGGGTGCCGCCGCGCGCATGTGGTAGTGTGCGCGCCCATGGAAGCAAGTTGGGCAGCCCCCTGGCCGTGCGGCGGAACGTGAGTGCGAGGCTTCAGTCGGCGGCGCCGTGGCTGCTGGCGCTGGTCGCAATGGCCGTGTTCGCGCCGGCGCTGTTTTTCGGCTTCGTGTCTTGGGACGATCCCCTTCACGTCACGCAGAATCCGTTGGTCAACGGCGAGGGCGGGGTCCCTTGGTGGCACTGGCTGCGGACGCCGCAGCTCGGGTATCCCAGCCCAGTCACCGTCGCGACGTACCGGTTGGAGTGGGTCCTTGCGGGCCCGTCTCCTTGGCTGTTTCACGCCACAAATCTCGTACTGCACGGCGTGGCGGTCGTGCTTTGCCACAGGCTTGGCCGGCGCCTGGGGCTGGGGCTGGTGGGCGCGCTGGTCGCCGCCGCGGTCTTTGGGTTTCATCCCGTGGTGGCCGAGCCCGTCACGTGGGTCACCGGGCGCAAGGACCTGCTCGCCGCCGTCTTTGTGCTGGCCGCGACCCTCGAGTCCCTGGCGCACCCCTTCCACTGGAAGCGTCCGCGATCATTCGTGTCGGCCGGCCTGCTGCTGTTCGCGGCACTGTGCAAACCTGTGGCGCTCTTCGCGCTGGTCGCGTGGCCGGCGATGCACGTCGTACTCGCCGAGGGGCTCACCCGTCCGCAGCGCTGGCGCCGGGCGTTGTGGAGTGCGGCGCCGGTGCTGGCGGTCGCGGCCGCCCTGTTTCCCATCGCGTTGAGCGGTCAGGCCGCCACGGGTTCCCTCCAGGCCAGCGGTCCCGCCGATGTACTCCGGCAGGCCTGGTACGCCGCTGGGTTTCACCTGGGGCTGGTCGCGATGGTCCGCGACAATTGCGCCAAATACCTGCCGCTTCCCTGGCCGCCGCCGTTCGATCCGTTGGTGGATCTCTTGCCTCTCGCGTTCGGGGCGTTCGGGTTGCTGCTCTCTACATGGCTCGACGCGCCGCGCCGCCGGATCGCCGCCGCGGCAGCGTTCTGGGCGGTACTGGCCTACCTTCCGAGCTCGTCCCTGATTCCTCTCACTCGCTACCTGGCCGACGTATACCTGTACCTGCCGCTGTGCGGTGTGGGGTGGTTTGTCGGCGCATGCGTCGAGCGCGCCCTGGACCGGGTTGCGGAGGCTCGCCGCTGGCCTCTGGGTGCGCTGGTGGCGCTGGTCATCGCCGGGCTGCTCATCGGGCCGGCGATCGCGAGCGCGCAGCGGTGGGAGAACAGCCTGACGCTCTGGGGGCAGAATGCGTGGGCGTACCCGGCGGATTTTCGGCTCTGTCGCAATGTCGGCAACGCGTACAACGAGCTGGGTGAGCCAGGGTTGGCGTTGCAGCACTATCAGTCCTGTCGGCAGACCTTCGCGACGGACGATTTTGACAAGAACATCGCCGTGACCCTGTTCCGGCTCGGTCGCTACGATGAGGCGCGCGCGGCGTTTGCGACGCTTCTCGCGTCACATCCAGACGACGCGGTGGTGCAGAAGTACGTGCGCTTGCTCGCGCAGCCGTGATCCTTCAGCGGACCTTGTCCGAGCGTCGGCCGATGACGTGCTCGGGATTCTTGTGGTGTCCGTGGCGCTCCAGCTGGAAGTGGAGGTGGGGGCCCGTGGACCGTCCCGTGGAGCCGATCCGTCCGATCTTCTGGCCGCGCCTCACCGCCTGTCCCGATTTCACGTCCACACCGCTGAGGTGAAAATAGCGGCTGACCCAGCCGTCGGCGTGGCGCAGGACCACACAGATGCCCACTCCGTTGCGCCCGCGGCCGGCGAACAGCACGGTGCCGGGGCCGGTAGCGAGTACTGCCGTCCCCTTTCGGCCCCCAAAATCCGTGCCTTTGTGCATCCGCCGGCGCTTGCGCTTCTTGGGATCGCGGCGCACGCCGTAGCGGCTGGTGACGCGGACATTCTTGACGGGCCATTTGAACACGAAGTGGCCGTGCTGCGCCTTGTCCCGCGGGGCGGCTTCGGGGTCGGGAACCGCGGTCTTCCGAATCGCAACGGTTCTGGTCGGCGTGGAGCGTTCGCCCGGACTGACAGCGTCTCCCGCGGGTGCGCGCGCCACCAGACGAGGTTTGTTCACCACGGGGCCGGCGTCCTGCGCGCTCGTGCGCTGGAGAGTTCGAGGCTTCTCAGCGGTGCCCAGGCGAGCGGGGGGCAGGGCTTGTGTGGAGTCGCGCTGCTCGCCGCTGAGCCAACGCAGCGCGGCGTCCGTCTGCGTGCCTTCCTCGTCCGTGTCTTTGGCGGCGGCGTCTGCATCGCCCTCGTCCGCGCTCTTCGCGGGCACGGTTGCGGCGGATGGCTGCGATGGCTCGCCGTCCTGGGCCAAGGCCGGGGAGGTAAGCAACAACACGGACAAGATGGCTGCTGTTCGCATCGTGATCTTCGTGTAGGTCAAGGGCGCACCCCAGCGTAGGAGGTTGTCGTGTGTGCGCCAAGAAAAACCGCCACGCAGCTGGCATCGATCGCTGTTGCCCAAACGTTGACATTGCGCTACACACTGAGGTTCGCCACGAGAGGCGGAAACGGAGGAGCGAGTGTCAGTCGAGGTCAAGAGCGTTGAGCGCCCGAAGCGCAACTTCTGGGAGCAGACCTACATTCCGGAGATCATCAAGGGTCTCGGAGTGACACTGGGCCACTTCTTTGGCGTGGTCGCCCGCCCGAAGAAGAACATCTTCACGGTCTCGTACCCGGATGTGAAGCGGGACTACCCGGACCGGTTCCGCGGCAAGCACCGGCTCATGTTGCGCGAGGACGGGCAGGTGCGCTGCGTAGCGTGCATGTGCTGCTCGACGGTCTGCCCGGCCAATTGTATCCACATCACGGCCGCCGAACACGACGATCCGAACATCGAGAAGTACCCGGAGGTGTTCGTCATCGATCACCTGCGCTGCATCGTGTGTGGTCTGTGCGTTGAGGCGTGCCCCTGCGACGCCATCCGCATGGACACAGGTACGCATTGCGAGCCGTTTACCGACCGGAACAAAGCGTTCCTCGATCGCGACCTGCTCATGCAGCTCGGTGCCCACTCCGCCGCGGAGCAGGGCGGCCGTTACTCCGCCTGATTCCAACCTGACATGTCACCGCGCGCACTGGCGGTATCCGCTGCGATCCTGGCCCTTGCGGCAGCAGGGGTGCTCTGCGCGCAGTGGTACATCTGGTCCGATGTGCCGAGCGACGACGACTGGCGAGCGGCGGTGCAGGCGGGCCTGGCGGAGTGGTCCGACGCATCCGCCTTCCTGGTCGACCCGAGCTGGGACAGCCGTCCGCGCGTCTTCATGGGCGAGGCGTCCTACATTCCCTCCGATCAACCGACCTGGTTCGACCTCGCCCCGTACCAGCGCATCGCGCTCGTGTCCGAGGCGGGCCGCGAGCCTCGCCAGCTCCCGGAGCCGTGGTCGCCGCAGGGACCCGTCGCCCGGTTTGGAACCGTCACGCTGCAGTGGTTCGAACGCGGAGACGACGCGACCGCATGGGATGTGCTCGGCCAACTCAAACAGGCGCAGGTCCGCCGCGAGTAC
>CALBXO010000009.1 GCA_937890335.1 uncultured Pseudomonadota bacterium
CACGCCCGGATGCGACGACGCGGCGTGCTGCGGCCTCACTGCGGGATCTTCGCCGGCGACACCCAGGTCGGTGAGCTGACGAGCGGGACCTGGTCCCCCACCCTCGGGGTTGGGATTGGTCTCGGGTACGTGACCACCGAACACGCCGGGGCGGACACCCTGGACATCGACATCCGAGGCCGGCGCGTTCCTGCGCAGGTCACGCGCAAGCCATTCTACCAACGCGCCTGAGCGCCGATCACGAGGAGTTGCACCGTGTCTATCCCTGACGACCTCCGGTTCACGAAGACCCACGAGTGGGTTCGCGACAACGGCGACGGTACCGTTACGATTGGCATCACCGCGCACGCCGCCGAGCAGCTCGGCGACGTGGTCTACTGGGAGGGTCCCGAGGAGGGCGCCCAGATGGCTGTCGGCGACCCCTTGGGTACCGTGGAATCCGTCAAGGCGGTCTCCGACGTCTACGCCCCGCTCGCGGGCGAGATCGTGGAGAACAACGCCGGGTTGGAGGACGCACCGGAGACAGTGAACTCCGCGCCATACGGTGACGGTTGGATGGTTCGCCTGAAGCTGGACGACGCCGACGCTCTCGGCTCTCTTTTGGATGCTGCGGCCTACAAGGCCGCGATTGGCGCCTGAGAAAACATGACTGACTACGCCCGTGTCCGCAGTGCGGCCGACGCTCTGCGCTCCGCCGACGTCTTCGCAGATCGTCACATTGGTCCCCGCGGCGACGATGTCGCAGCCATGTGTGAAGCTCTCGACGTGCGCGACCTCCCCAGCCTCATCGACGAGGCGGTTCCCAGCGCGATTCGACTCCAGCGCGACCTGGATCTACCGCGGGCAGTCAGCGAGCACGAGTTGTTGGCCGAAGCGCGCGAGCTGGCCGACCGCAACGAGGTCTGGACCAGCTATCTGGGCATGGGCTACCACGACTGCATCACGCCGCCGGTGATTCTCCGCAACATCCTCGAGAATCCGGGCTGGTACACGCAGTACACACCGTACCAGGCGGAGATCGCCCAAGGGCGGCTCGAGGCGCTGCTGAACTACCAGCACATGGTCATTGACTTGACCGGGCTGGAGATCGCGAACGCGTCTTTGCTGGACGAGGCAACGGCCGCGGCCGAAGCGATGGCGATGTGCCTCAATGTCACCGCCAGGACGCGGCGCCATACCTTCGTCGTAGACTCCGCCTGCCACCCCCAGACCATCGCCGTCGTCCGCACCCGCGCGGAGCCGATTGGGGTCACGGTTCGCGTCTGCGATGTGATGTCCGACCTCGACATGGACGACGTCTTCGGTGTGCTGGTCCAGTACCCGACCACACGGGGCATCGTGCGGGACTACGCGGCGCTGGGCGCTACCGTCCACGACGCCTCAGCGATGCTCGTCGTCGCTGCGGACCTTCTGTCATTGACGCTTCTGCGCCCTCCAGGTGAGTTTGGTGCCGACATTGCCGTCGGCAGCACACAGCGATTTGGTGTCCCGATGGGTTTTGGCGGCCCGCATGCTGCCTATTTTGCAACCACGGATGCACACAAACGGCGGGTTCCCGGGCGGATCGTCGGTGTCTCGAAGGATGCCACCGGGCGCCCCGCGCTACGGCTGGCCCTCCAGACGCGCGAGCAGCACATCCGGCGCGAGCGGGCGACCTCCAACATCTGCACAAGCCAGGTGCTTTTGGCGATCACCGCCTCCATGTATGCCGTCTACCACGGGCCCGATGGGCTCGCCGCGATCGCCCAGCGTGTTCGGTTGTGCACGGAAGTGCTGGCCGTAGGTCTCAAGAAACTCGGTTTTGATGTGGAAGCCGGGCCGCGTTTTGACACGGTCTCGGTCTTCGCGCCGGACCGACTCGACGACATTCTCACGAACGCGGTGCAGCAGCAGGTCAATCTGCGGCACGCCGGCGTGGATGCATCCGTGGAGCCGGGCCGGGTGCTCATCAGCCTGGACGAGACAACGCGCGAAGCTGAGCTTTGCGAGCTCTTCTCCATTTTTGGAGGAGATCTGGATCCCGTCGCGCTCGTGGAAGAGGTCGGCGACCTCTCCTACGGCGCCACCCACCAGCGCACCAGCCGCTTCCTGGAGCACGAAGTTTTCTCCCGGCATCGCTCGGAGACCGAGCTGTTGCGGTACATCTTCCGGTTGCAGGGACGAGATCTGAGTTTGACCACGTCCATGATCCCGCTGGGATCGTGCACGATGAAGCTCAACGCCACCGCCGAGATGATCCCGGTGACGTGGCCCGGTTTTGGGGGGCTGCATCCGTTTGCACCCCGCGACCAGACGGACGGCTATCACCTCTTGATGCGGGAGCTGTGCGGGTCGCTGGCGGAGATCACTGGATTCTCTGCCGTGTCGCTCCAGCCCAACGCTGGCTCGCAGGGCGAGTACTCCGGGCTTCTCGTCATTCAGGCGTGGCACAACAGCCGTGGCGAGGGCCACCGCAACGTCTGCCTGATTCCATCCTCGGCCCACGGTACCAACCCAGCCAGTGCCGTTATGGTGGGCCTCAAGGTGGTCGTCGTGAAGTGTGACGACGCCGGCAACATCGACGTGGACGACCTGCGCAGCAAAGCGCGCGAGCACGCTGACGCGCTGTCGTCACTGATGATCACCTATCCGTCCACGCACGGCGTGTTCGAGGCCACGATCCAGGAGATCTGCGCCGCGGTGCACGAGCACGGCGGGCAGGTGTACATGGACGGCGCCAACATGAACGCGCAGGTGGGCCTGTGCCGTCCCGGCGACATGGGCGCCGACGTGTGCCACCTGAACCTGCACAAGACGTTCTGCATCCCACATGGCGGCGGCGGGCCCGGCATGGGTCCCATCTGCGTCGCCTCGCATCTGGCCCCGTTCCTGCCTTCCCACCCCGTGGTGAAAGCGGGCGGCGAGCAGGGGGTAGGGGCGATCGCGGCGGCTCCGTTCGGGTCGCCTTCGATCCTCCCGATCTCCTGGGCGTACATCCGGATGATGGGCGGCGATGGCCTGCGCCGGGCGTCTGAGATTGCCATTCTCAGCGCCAACTACATCGCGGCCCGTCTGGATCCCCACTTTCCGGTGCTGTACAAGGGGCAGAACGGCCGCGTCGCCCATGAGTGCATCCTGGATCTGCGGGATTTCAAACGCACGGCGGGGGTCGAGGTCAGCGACGTGGCCAAGCGGCTGATGGACTACGGTTTCCATGCGCCGACCGTGAGCTGGCCCGTGGCCGGCACGATGATGATTGAGCCGACCGAGAGCGAGTCCCGTGAGGAGATCGACCGGTTCTGTGATGCGCTGATCTCGATTCGGCAGGAGATCGCCGCGATCGAAGATGGCAGCGCCAGCGCCGACGACAACGTGCTCAAGAATGCGCCGCACACGGCGGCGATGATCACGGAAGAGTGGGGCCATCCGTACACGAGGGAGCAGGCAGCGTTTCCCTCCGCGTGGGTCCGGGGCCAGAAGTTCTGGCCCCCGGTCGCGCGGATTGACGACGCCTACGGCGACCGCCACCTGGTGTGCTCCTGCCCGCCGCTGGATTCGTACGAGAGCCCGCAGGGCTGATGTCTGGTTGATCGCGCGCTGCGCGGGCGCCGTCAGCAGCGGTGTATCCGCGTCCGCAGACCAGGGCAGGAGTTTGGGTCGGGGGTACTAGTCGGGGGGGTCGCACTGGATGATTGGGTAGCAGCCAGGGAAGTCGGGCTCTGTGCCCGAGTCCGTGCAGCACACGAGCGTCTCATCGCACTGGTTGCCGCACTGGCCGCAGTGGAGCTCGTCCTCCTCCAGGTCCACGCAGCTGCCGCCGCAGCAGTCCAGGCCCTCGGCACATGGCATGTTGCACCCGCCGCAGTGGTCGTTGTCGGTCAGGGTGTCGGCGCAGGCCAGGCCGCAGCAAAGTTCGTTGTCATCCACGTTGCACAGGTTTGCTTCCGAGACCGTCCCGCAGCCGCCGCAGTGAGCCGGGTTGTCCCGCATGACCACGCACTCACCCATGTCTGAACCGATGTCATCCGGGCAGCAGATCGTGTCTTCGGCGTCGCAGTTCTCGTTGCACTCGCCGCAGTTGGGAGCGAGGCGGAAATCGACGTCGTCGTCGATCTCGCCGTCGCAGTCGTCGTCCGCGCCGTTGCAGATGTTGTCCACTCCCTGGGCCATTTCGTTGGCTTCACACACGGGTCCGCCGTCGCGGCATTGCCATGTGCCAGGAAGGCAGATTCCCACGGCCTCCGGGACGTCGCATCCGTCGCCCACGTGCACATCGCCCACGTTTTCCACGGTGATGTCGGTGGTGTCGCCGTCGCAGTCATTGTCGGTGTTGCGATCGCCGCACAGCTCGATCTGGGAGCCGGGGAGGATGTTGGGGTGGCAGGCGAAGACGCCCCCGTCTCCGGCGACGTCGCAGCGCATCCGTCCGGCGGTGCACTGACCGAAGACGGGTTCGCCGTTGTAATCCATGTCCGTGAGGTCACAGGGCTGGTCGTACGCGGTGTCGTTGATGTTGTCGGGCGTGCCGTCGCAGTTGTCGTCCGCGCCGAGGTTCGCGCAGCTCTCGCCCACGGGTCCGATCGCGTCCACGCACGGGCCGTAGCGCTCATCGTTGCCGCAAGTGTGCGTGCCTGCCCGGCACTCGCCGCGCCCGGCGACACCGTCGTCAAACGGATAGCAGCTCAGGACGGAGTTGGGCTCGCAGATGCAGTCGTCCACGATGGGGTCGTCGCGTTCAACGTCGCAGGTGCAAGCCTCCAGCACGATCCCGTTGCAGTCGTTGTCGTCGGCGTCACACCGCAGCTCTGGTGTCGTCTCCTGCACGGGTGTGATCTGGTCGGCGCAGCCGCCCATATACTGTCCGTCCACACAGCGGCGCACACCGGCGCGGCAATAGTTCGCCGCCGCGACCAGGGTGTCGTTGTTGTTCACGTCTGTGCCCTGGTCTTCCTGGAAACACGGGATGTCGCTCTCCTCGTCGACGCTGCCGTCGCAGTCGTTGTCGATGAGGTCGCACAGGGCGTCATCGGCGGCTTGCACGTCCGCGAAGTTGCTGACGCCACCGTTGCACCAGCCCTTGTCCGCGTTGACCCCACGGGCGCAATAGGCCTCGTCTGGGAGGTAGGCCGGGTTGTTGGCCTGGAATGGGGCTGCGTTGTCGCACGGTTGCCATCCGCCACCGCGACACTGTTGGGTGGCGCCCTCACACGCGCCGCGCTGCTCTTCGCACAGCGGTGGCGTGAGGTTGTTGTCGACGGTGCCGTCGCAGTCGTCGTCGATGTTGTTGCAGTCTTCGGGGGCGCCGGGGAAGATGCTCTCCTCGTCGTCGTCGCAGTCGGAATCCTCGGCGGTCACCGGGCATCCCAGCTCGTTGCGGAAGAAACCATCCTCGTCGTCGTCGATGCACCCGGCGAACGGATCGGTGTCGACATCGACTTCAGGTTCGTCCGGTGGCACGTCCCGGCCCATGTCCAGCGGTACGTCGGGCTCGTCTTGCTCGAGGCAATAGCCAGCGACGCACGCGAATCCCGAGGGGCACCGGTTGGTGGGGCCCTGGCACTCGCGGTCTTCCAGTGCTGTCGCGTCGAAGGTGCAGCCTGCGGCGGTCGTCAGCGCAAGGAGCGCGATGGCGAGGACGGGCGCGAGCGCGGTTCTCCTCTCAAGCATGGGTCTACCGGGGTTGGGTCGGCACCACCCCACTGAGCGTGAACACGTTCGAGTGTAGCGGGGAGGAGTGCCGGCGTCCAAGTTCAGAAGGAGCCGCTCAGACCAAAGCCGACCCCGCCTTCGGGTGTGACCCATGGGGTCCAGACGTTGGCGGCAGGTTCGGTCTCTTCGGCGGCGTCGTCGCCGCCCTCGAAGAAGAACAGCACGCCGGCCAGGACGATGGCGGCGGAGCCGATTCCGAAGCAAATGTTCGCGATGGTCGCGTAGTTTGTACCCGTATCGCGCAGCTGATCGGCGCGCTTGGGGCCCCCGTTGGAGAACTTCGGGTCCGAGCCGAGGTCGTCTACGTCGCCCTCTACGCCCAGCACCAGGACACCGAAGATCGCGCCACCCACGAGGAAGGCGCCGCCCACGGAGCCCGCGACGATCGTGCCCGTGTAGCCGCCACCGCCGCCGTCGACCGGCCCGTCAGTGGTCTCTTTGGACATGTCGATTTCGATGGTCACGGCCTCGTCAAACAGCAGTACGACGCCCTCGGAGATCTCGCGTCCCTCTTTGACGGCAGTGATGATGTGCTGGCCCAGCGGTCGCCCGGTCAGCTTGACCGGACCGCCCGAGGTTGAGCCAACTTCCTGGCCGTCAAACAGCACGGTGACCGATGGCTCCGTCGCCGTGACCGTGACCTCGCCCGTGTACGGGAAGAAGATCTGCTGGATCTCGCCTGTGATCAGACGGAACGCCATGTCGTCGTCCGCGGTCTCAAAGCTCTTCTCAAGCGGCGGCTCAAGGATGTAGGCGCCGGAGAGCACGTCAAAGAGCTTCACCTCCAGCAGCACGCCCCGGTCGGAGCGCCACACGGAGCCCCACATGATGGCCTCCGCGTTGAACGACTCACCAATGAGCTGGAGGCACTCGACGTCGACATCGTCGCAGCCGACCGCGAACAGCAGATCGGCCATACTGCCGGTCTCCGCCGTCTCGAGCGGTTCATAGTCGGAGCTGCGCGCCGCGTCTCCGCGGATCTGCCCCGTCAATCGGTCGTAGAACGCCTGGTCCACACCCTCCTTGTCGAAGGGGACAATCAGGAGGGGACGGCTCTGCGCGCTCGCGACTGCTGGCAGAACCAGCAAAGCGCAGAGTGTGGCAGCGACGAAACAGAGGATTTGTTTTTTCATACCGGAGTGCACCGATGAGTGGTCGGAGCGCCAGCGCGCACGCCGGCTACGACGCTCCTCGAATCTCCTAACACGGCTTTGGATACCGGTTGCCACCCTACCAGCGGGTAGGTATACGTGTCAACGCGATTCCCATGGCGCCGGGATGGAACCCGGCCCCGACGTACAACCCGGAACATCGTGCTTCAGCTCACCGGTATCTCCAAGTCCTTTGGTGGACGCACACTCTTTTCGGACCTGACCTGGCGCCTGGACCCGGGCGAGCGCATCGGGCTCGTAGGGGCGAACGGCGCCGGCAAGTCCACGCTCTGTCGCATCATCGCCGGCGTGCATCCACCCGACGACGGCCGCATGGTCACGCCCCGCGGCTACAGCGTCGGGTACCTTCCGCAGGAGATGTCGGGGGCAGACGACGGCTCCGGCCACACCATCCTCGACGAGGTTCTCAGCGGCTGCGCTGAGGTGCTCCAGGTCGAGACGCGCATCGCCACAATCAACCAGGAGATGCACACCGCGGCAGGCGCGCAGCTCGACAGTCTCCTCGAGGAGTTTGGTGAGCTGGAGACACGGCTGATGGCGCTGGAGGGTCACTCGCTGCGCGCCCGCGCCGAGGCGATCCTGTCGGGCATGGGGTTCTCCGCGGACGACTCCGTGCGCCCGATGGCGGAGTTCAGCGGTGGATGGCAGATGCGCGCGCACCTGAGCCGCCTCTTGTTGTCGCGGCCCGACGCGCTCCTGATGGACGAGCCGACCAACCACCTGGACCTGCCGAGCCTCGAGTGGCTGGAGGGCTTTCTGCGCAGCTACCCCGGGACCGTCGTCATCATCTCGCACGATCGATATTTCCTGAACCGCATGGTCACCTCGATCGCGGATCTCGAGTCCGCCGCGTTGACGGTCTACCACGGCGACTACGACCGTTTTGTGGTCCAGAAGGCAGAGAGCGCGGAGCGCCTGGCCGCCACTGCGGCGAGACAGCAGCGGGAGAGGGCCAGGCTCGAGCGGTTTGTGGAGCGCTTCAAGGCCAAGGCGACCAAGGCGAAACAGGCGCAGAGTCGCGCCAAGATGCTCGACAAGATGGAGGTGATTGAGGGGCCCGTGACGCGCAGGGCGCGCATCGGGTTTCAATTCGCCCAGCCGGCGCGGTCCGGCGCGGACGTGATCGAGCTGCGCGATGTCGGCAAGCACTACGGCGATCACGTCGTCTATACCGGCGTTGACTTTCGGATCCGACGCGGCGAGAAAGTCGTGCTGGTCGGCCCCAACGGCGCCGGCAAGACGACGCTGCTCAAGATCCTGGCGGGCACGCTGGACCACGACGGTGAGCGGCTCCTCGGGTACCGCGTGGAGGTCGGCTATTTCGGACAGCACCAGGTCGACTCACTGCCTCTCGAGTCCACCGTGCTGCAGTGCATGGAGTCTGCCGCTACCGGGGACAATATGGGCCGCGTCCGCGGTCTGCTCGGCGCGTTTCTCTTCTCCGGCGATGACGTGGACAAGCAGATCCGCGTGCTTTCCGGTGGCGAAAAGAGCCGTCTGGCGCTGTGCCGGATGCTCCTGGCGCCAGCCAATCTCCTGCTGCTCGACGAGCCCACCAACCACCTGGACATCGAGAGTCGCGACGTGCTCGAGGACGCGCTGTCCGGGTTTGAGGGGACGGTCTGTTTTGTCTCCCACGACCGCCATTTCATCAACGAGATCGCCACGCGCGTCGTGCACGTCGAGCACGGGAAGCTCATCGACTACCCGGGCGACTACGAGTACTACCACCACCGGCGCGAGGTAGAGGCGGCGCAGGCCGTCTCCGAACGGGCGGCCGCAGCCGACAGCGACGCAGCGGGCAATTCGAGAAAGGATCGGCGGCGCGATCAGGCGGAGGCCCGTAAGCGACGGGCG
Source organism: uncultured Pseudomonadota bacterium (assembly GCA_937890335.1). GTDB lineage: Bacteria > Myxococcota_A > Bradymonadia > Bradymonadales > CALBXO01. The sequence goes on from CALBXO010000009.1 coordinate 8,718, forward strand.
GCAGCCATGGGGGATCTGCCCGCGCAATTGGAGAAGGTCGAGGCTGCGGTCAGCAGGTTCGAGGCGGAGCGGGAGCTGCTTCAGCAGCGGCTCGGGGATCCAGCGTTGTACGAAGACGCCGAGAAGGCGCGGAAGGTCGTCCTCAAGGAGGCCGCTGTCGGGGTGAAACTCGAGCAGCTCTACGGGCGTTGGGAGGAGATCGGTGCCAGGATCGAGGAGATTGACGGCACGCTGGAAGAGGCGTGACGCCGGCGGCGCGCAGTGCCGTCGTCAGGCGGCAGAGCTTCCGCTGAACAGCTCGTGGGACAGCACTGACTTGATGTTCTCCAGGTTCACCTCGCGTCGCAGTTTTTCGCCCAGCGACGGCTGAACCGCTTTGAATTCGTGGGTCTTCTGGCGCTGCGGGAGGCGCACCAGGTCGAGGTCGCAGTCCTTGACCAGCGGCTCATCCCAGCTGTGCACATCCTCCATGTAGATGTCGATCTCGGGGAACTCTTCGTCCAGGCTCGGCGGCGGCGTCACCGGGTGTGACAGCGGGTCTGCGGCGAGCGCCAGCTCTCCGTGCAGCGACGGAGCCATCACCTCGAGGCCGAGCATGGAGCCGAATGAGCTCCAGTTCGCGTCGTGGCGGGGGCGCGCCCAGCGGGGCATCGCCTCCACGGGAAACAGGTGGTGCGTCATCTGTTTCTGCAGGACGGCGCAGATCGGTCGCTGCCGGGATTTGTTGACCGATCGCATCAGGTCCGACAGCGCCGCGTTCAACGACTCTGTAACCTCCGGATGGTGATCCGGCTCCGCCGTGCGCAGCACGTGGTCGATGGTCCGCGACAGTTGATCGGCCGCAGTCTGGAACGCTGCCGATTCGACGCCGGCGTTGCGCAGCTCGGTGAATAGAAAACCCCAGACTGCCGTGAAGAGCACGTGCGAGGGCAGGGCGCTGGTGTCGGGGAGCCACGCCAGGAACGTCCCCAACGGGGAATCGTCCTCCACGGCGAGGATGTTGACGAGCTTGGAGTGCCTGGGGCTGGTGGCCCGGCGGGCGGCTATCGTGCCGCTGAGGTTGGCGATGGCGCTCTGCTGGTGGTTGGCCTCGAACGCGTCGGGCACGTTGCGCTCCTGGCAATCAGCCAGCGCGTCGTAGAGCCGCTCCTGCACCTCGCGCGCATTGTCGGGGCGGTCGCCGCGCTTCTTGGACATCATGTCCAGCAGCAGCGCCTCCAGTTTACTGCCTTCGAGGTCGGGCCGGGTCAGGCCGAGGCGCGGGACTCGCCCGTGCACGTGCTTGGTGAAGATCTCGTACTCGTTGCTGCCCTGGTAGGGTGGCAATCCGGTGAGCATCTCGTAGAGGACGGCGCCGAGCGAGTAGAGGTCGGAGCGTGCGTCGAGATCCTTGTTCTTGCCCAGCACCTGCTCCGGGCTCATGTACGCCGGCGTCCCCAGCGCGTAGCCCACAGAGCTGAGCTCGGGGGTGTCGTCCTCGAGCAGCCGCACGATCCCAAAGTCCAGCACCTTGACGAGCACGCGCCCGCCGGTCTGCGGCACCAGAAACACATTGTCCGGTTTCACGTCGCGGTGCACCACACCGCGGGTATGGGCGTGGTCCAACGCCTCACAGATCTGGCCAGCCAGGTGCACGGTCTCCCACACCGTGAGCCGACGTTTGCGCAGCAGGGCGTCGTCCAGAGTATTGCCACGCAGGTGCTCCATCACGATGTAGAGGCCAGCCTGCTTGTGATAGCCAAAGTCCGTGACGAAGACGATGTTGGGGTGGCGCAGCGCGCTGCACGTGATCGCTTCTCGTCGGAACCGTTCAAAACTCACTTTGTCCGCGGATCCGTCGGGTCGGAGTATTTTTACTGCGTACGGCGTGCCCAGGATCGTGTGGTGCGCCTTGTAGACCGCGCCCATGCCGCCGGAGCCGATCTGTTCAGCGATCTCCAGATTACCGAGCCGGATACCCTCCAGCGGTGGCGCCTCTTCGAGCCACGCAATTCCCATCTGGCACGCGTCACACGTGGTGGTGCCGACTGTGACGGGCGCGCTGCAGTGTGGGCATGGTGCCGTTGAGTGAGTTCCGCTTTCCATCTGCCTGTTTCCTGCCCTCGCGAGTCGACTTCGGTTGGTGGCGTCTTCAGAATCGGAGAGTTGGGGTCGGGACTTGAGTCTTGACCTCGTGTGGGCCGCGCCCGCACATTGAGTTGAGAACACCTACACCGCAGTCAACGATGACGGAGACTCTCGTTCACGACCCATGCGACAAATGCGGGCTGCCCGTGCCCGGTCCGTCGCAGTTCTGCCCGCATTGCGGGGCAGAGCAGGCGACGAACCACACGGAGCCTTCGTTGTCCGTCTCCCGCGATTTTGGCCGTTCGGAGTCGGTCCCCGCGGTGGAGGGGACGCTTCCGTACAGCGACTCGCAGAGCAGCTTCGAGCAATTGGCGGCCGCCGGTGGTAAGCGCGAGGTGGTTGGGCAGCGCCTGGGCAACCTGGAGATTGTCTCCCTGATTGGCCGCGGCGGGATGGGCAACGTCTACCGCGCCGAGCACGTCGCGCTTCGTACGCCCTACGCCGTGAAGATTCTCCATCCCGAGATTTGTCGCGATCCGGTGGTGAAAGAGCGGTTCAGGCGTGAAGCGGTGACCTGCTCGGGACTGCGGCACGAGAACATCATCTATGTGACCGACTACGGCGAGCACGCCAAGCTCGGGCTCTATCTGGTCATGGAGTACCTGGAGGGCGTCACGCTCGAGGAGCTCATGTACCAGCGGGGCGCGCTGCCGATCTGGCGGGCGCTGCACATCGCCGAGCAGGTGTGCGAGGGCCTCGGCGCCGCCCACGACTATGGCACGATCCACAGGGACCTGAAGCCCGAGAACATCTTCCTCGTGGATCGGGGCGACCAACTGGACAAGGTCAAGATCCTGGACTTTGGGATCGCGCGGTTGGCGCAGGTCACCAGCGCCCTGACGCACGAAGGGATGACGCTGGGGACCCCGGCGTTCATGGCGCCCGAGCAGATCCGTGGGACCGGGGCGCGTCTGGGAGCGTGGACGGATCTCTACTCGCTGGGTTGTCTGCTGTTCACCATGCTCACGGGTCGGGACCTGTTTGAGGGGGCCACGCAGTTTGAGGTGGTCAGCCGACACCTGCACACGCAACCCGAGGCGGTCTCCGCCCTGCGTCCCGAGCTGGCGGGCTCGCGTCTTGAGCATCTCCTGTTCGCGATTCTGTCCAAGGACCCCACGGACCGTCCCCAGTCCGCGGCTGCGGTCAAAGAGTTGCTCGTCGACGCCATCGTCGAGCTGCAGGAGCGCGAGGTACGGACGGCGCTCGTCCCGCGGTCGCGCCGCTCCGTGACGACCTCGGGCCACCACAAGACCCAGCGGCTCGACCCGGCGCTCCGGGCGCTTTTTCGCGACGGCGGAGGCGAAGCGGAGCTGGACCTGTTTCTGGAGCGATTGCCGGCCATGGCGGATGCGGGCCCCGCGGTCATCTACTTCGCGGTGGTTGGCTTCCTCAACGACTGGCTCATTCACGAGCCGATGGACTCGGACAGCTACCGGCGTGGTCTGACCCTGGCGCGCAACCTGACCGAGTACCTGCTGCGCACTGGCCCGGAATCCATCGGTGAGGCGCGCACGGAGGAACTGTTACGGCGGTTTCTCCACACCGTCGTCGCGAGCACGGACCGGGACCGGCAGACGCCGCTTTTCGCCGCGCTGGTGCCGGTGATGGCCGACCCGAACTTTCCCAGAGACGATGTGCCGGAGTGGGCGTCGCCCAACATCACGGGATCCTACGCGCCCATCACGCGCGACTCGTCGCTCGTAGAGAAGCTCAAGCGCGAGGTGACCATTGAGAACATCAAGGCCATCCTCCAGCATGAGCTGTTTCGCCGCTGATCAGTAGGCCGCGAGGTCTTTGATCGCGGTATAGAGGTCGTCGACCTGCGGGAGGATCGCCTCCTCCAGCGTCGGGTGATACCCCACAAAGCAGTCGAGGGCGGCGACGCGGCGAACGGGCCCGTCGAGCCATTCAAACAGCTCGTCGCTGATGC
>CALBXO010000010.1 GCA_937890335.1 uncultured Pseudomonadota bacterium
TGTAGTACCCGGCCTCGTACAGACGCTTGGCGACCTTTTCGCCCACGCCCTTGATCTCCTGGAGAGCCCGACGCGCGACTTCCGCCTGCGACAACTGCCCGTCCACGTCGCTCGGACGCTCGAGCACGTCACGCGCGGCCGCGATGAGACGCTCGGCGTTGTCCAGACCAAAGCCTGGAATCTGGCTCAGTTCGGCCGGCTCCGCCAGAGCAATGTGCTCCAGTTTGGAGTAGCCGAGGGTGAACAGAGTATCGATCATGTCGCGGATGACACCCTCGTACTCCAGCAGACTCTTGCGGGCCTCGTCCATCATCGTGCGAAGACGCGTCTCCGAGATGATGTCCAGGTTCCACCCGGTCAACTGGGCGGCGAGGCGCACGTTCTGCCCACCGCGGCCGATGGCCAGACTGAGCTGGTCGTCCGGGACGATGAGCTCCATCGTCTTGTTCGCCTCGTCCAACAGAACCTTGCTCACCTCTGCAGGCGAGATGGCGTTGCACACAAAGCGCGCCGGGTCGTCCTGGAAGAGCACGATGTCGATCTTCTCGCCGCGCAGCTCCTGCACAACGGCCTGAACGCGGCTGCCTCGCATACCGACGCAGGCGCCAACCGGGTCCACGTCACTGTCACGGCTGTAGACCGCGACCTTGGACCGAACGCCAGGTTCGCGGGCGCAGGCGACGATGCGGACGATGCCCTCGTACATCTCGGGGACTTCCGCCTCGAACAGCTTCATCAACAACTGCGGGTCCGCGCGAGACAGCACGACCTGGGGCTCGCGGCTCGACCGACGAACCTCCTTGATGATCGCCTGGATGCGGTCGTTCGGACGATACGTCTCGCGCGGGGTTTGCTCCCGCCGCGGCAGGATCGCGTCCGTCCGGCCAAAGTCCAGATCGACAATCAGGTTGCCCTTGTCAAAGCGCCGCACAATGCCGGTCACGAGCTCGGACGCGCGGTCCTTGTACTCGTTGAAGACCATGTCGCGCTCCGCCTCGCGGACGCGCTGAATGATAACCTGCTTGGCCGTCTGCGCCGCGATGCGACCAAACGTCGTCCGCGCCGTCTCGATCTTCAGGATGGGGCCGTAGCTCTTGTCCTGCTCAAGCGCTTTCTCGCGGTCCTCCACCCGGTAGTAGATCTGGAAGCAGAGCTCGTCGCCCGCCTCCGCATCCACACCCCAGCCCGACGCCTCCGAAGAGGAGATCTCGCGGAACGGATTCTCGACGTCCTCCGGATCGACCACGGTGATGATCTGGTAGAGTTCGACCTCGCCCTTGTCCTCGTTGTACTCGGCCTCGATCTCGCGCGACCCACCAAAGGTGCGCTTTGCAGCCGTCAAAATGGCTGCCTCGAGGGTCTCAACGAGAATCTCCCGGTCGATGCCCTTGTCTCGGGCAACCTGGTCGATCACGTGGTTCAGGTTCATCGCGACACCACCTTATCCATCGATTCAGCCATACGGAGATCTCCTAGAACACGAATCGCGTCCGCGCTTTGCGGACCATTCCATACGCTATGTCCACGCGACGTTTTCCCGCCGCGACCGTAATCACCTGGGATTCTGGGTCAAACGACTCCAGAACACCCTCGTACTGCTCCCACCCCTCGACCGCCTCCGACAAAACCAGATAAACGGTCTCGCCAATGGCCCAGCCAAAGTGTTCAGGCCGCCGAAGCTCACGCTCGATACCGGGACTGGAGACCTCGAGCGTGTAGGCGTGGTCGAACGGGTCGTCCACCTCCAACATCTGCCCGAGCTCGCGAGCGACCGTGGTGCAATCCACAATCGAAGCGCCGCCCTTCTGTCCCGGTCGTAGGATCGTCACCTGGACGACCTGCCGACCGCGTTGGGTGGTCATGCGAACGTCATAGACGGAGATCTCGTGCGCCTCAGCGACCTCACGAGCCATCTCTTCCAGACGTAGCAGCGCCACCCAGACCCTCCTCTCGTACCCGCGCACGAGATTTGGGCAGCCATGGGTTCAGCAATGTCGGTGCTGGACTCCTTGGGGGCCGACACCCGCAGACGCGGATGTCGATCTCGGGCGAGAGCGCGCAAGAGGGGTTGACCACCAACGGTACTGGCAGACAGAGCCCCTCACGAAGCGACGCGAGTTATACACACACCGCTCCAAGCAATCAACCCTGTTGGGTGGTTCAACGCATCACGACCTGTCCAGCAGGCGAGCGTGGTCGAGGCAGGGCATGCGACGGCGGACTTCGGCGACCATGGCGGGATCAACGTCCGCCACGGCGAGCCCGACACCGTCGGACACGGTCGCGATGACCGTACCCCATGGATCAATGATGACAGAGCGCCCGTGGCTGTTTCTGCCCGGCATGTGGTTGCCCCATTGGCCCGGCGCAATCACGTAGCACTGGTTCTCGATGGCGCGCGCACGAAGCAGCACCTCCCAGTGGTCGGGACCCGTGCGCGCCGTGAACGCCGCTGGGACAAACAGCGCATCGGCCCCGCCCAGGCGCAGCTGCCGGTACAGCTCGGGAAACCGCAGGTCGTAGCAGACGCTCATGCCCCAGTTCAGCCCCAGGTGCTTGGCGTTGACCAGCTCCCGGCCGGGCGTGATGGCATTGCTCTCCAGCAGCACCTGGCCCCCAGGTAGCTCCACGTCAAACAGGTGAATCTTGCGATACACCGCCACCACCGCACCGTCGGGGCCCACGAGGACCGAGGTGTTGCGACACCTGTCCGGGCGGTCACCAGATTC
>CALBXO010000011.1 GCA_937890335.1 uncultured Pseudomonadota bacterium
CGCTCGGCAAACAGGACACGCTCAGCGAGTACGGCTACGACCCGTTTGGCTTCAACCCCGACTTTCTCGTCTGGGTGATTCCTCTGATGTCGTGGATCCACCGGCACTACTTCCGCGTCGAGTCCTACGACATCGAAAACATTCCGGACGGGCCGGTCCTGCTCATCGCCAACCACTCGGGGCAGGTCCCCATCGACGCGATGATGATTGTCATGAGCGTAATCCTCGACCGCGAGGAGCCGCGCCCCGTGCGCTCCATGGTCGAACGCTGGGTCCCCACGCTGCCCATCGTCTCCTGGTTTTTTGCGCGCGCCGGGCAGATCGTCGGAACCCGTGACAACTTCCGGCGGCTCGTCGAGCAGGGCGAGGCCATCCTGGTCTTCCCAGAGGGCGTGCGCGGCATCAGCAAGACCTACGACAAGGCCTACCAGCTCCAGGACTTTGGGTTGGGGTTCATGCGGCTGGCGCTGGAGAACAACCTGCCCATCGTCCCCATCGCAGTGGTGGGCGCAGAGGAGCAAGCCCCCAGCCTCTATGACTTCAAGGCGCTCGGTAAGCTGCTCGGGATGCCGGCGTTCCCAATCACCCCGACCTTCCCCCTGCTGGGACCGGCCGGCATGCTGCCCTACCCGACCAAGTACAGGATCTACTTTGGCGAGCCTCTCCACTTCACTGGAGACCCCGACGACGAAGATCGTGTCATTGGCGACAAGGTGGACACGGTGAAAAACGCCATCACAACCATGCTCCAACGCGGGCTGCGGGAACGAAAGAGCATCTTCTTCTGAGCATGGGAACCACGGAACACAAATGGCGCCAATGGCGTCGCAAGCGTGACAAGCGCGTCGTCCTCACCGGCATCGCGGGCAATCTGGGCCAGGAGGTTGCCCGGCGGCTGCACCGGGATTGGAGCGTCATCGGGATCGACCGGCGCAAGGTCCGCGGACTGCCCCCGGACGTGGAGTTTCACGCGCTCGACATCCGCCGCCGCAAGACCGAGGACATCTTCCGGCGCGGACACATCGACGCCCTGATTCACCTGAACATCATGCACAACCCGCGGCAGTCCAGCCGCGAGCATCATGAGTTCAACATCGTGGGTACACAGAAGATCTTTGAGCTCGCCCAGCAGCATGGCGTCGGCAAGATCATCCTCCTGTCCAGCGCCAATGTGTACGGCCCGGCGGCGACCAACAACCAGTTCCTCACCGAGGAGGCCCCGCTGCTCGCCGGCGAGAACTTCGAGGGAATTCGCGATCTGGTGGCCGTGGACATGTATGCGTCCAGCTTCTTCTGGAGGCACCCGGAGATCGAGACCGTCATTCTGCGACCCGTCCACATCGTCGGGCAGGTCCGCAACGCGCCGAGCAACTACCTGCGCAAGGAGACGGTCATGACGCTGTTTGGCTACGATCCGATGGTTCAACTCATCCACGTCAACGACGTGATCGAGGCCATTCTTTGCGGACTGCGGCCCGGCGTCCGCGGCATCTACAACATTGCTGGTCCAGGCGAGCTGCCCCTGTCGGAGCTGCTGCGCCAACTCGACCGAGCCCGCTTTCCCGTGCCCGAGCCCATCGCCAGACCGATACTCAGCGCGTTGTTTCAGGCCCGTCTGAGCTCGTTCCCGGTGGACGAGCTCGACCACATCAAATACGTCTGCATGGTGGACGATTCCCGCGCGCGCGAGCAGATGCGCTACGCGCCGACCATGACCTTGGAAGAGACCCTGGCGACGTTGCGCTGACAGCGGCGCCCGCGGGCACCCGGTCAGTCCCGGACCAGGCGGTAGGTCATTCCGGCCAGCACCCGCAACTGCTCGGAGAGAGCGGCGTGGTCATTGGTCTCGATGCGCCGGGCCAGAATGCACATGGCGACTTCGCCGCCGGACATGGGGCCGAGCCAGCCCACGGCGTTGAGCGCTCCAAAACTCTGCCCCAGTTTCCCCCCGAGCATCTCAACGCCGGGTACGGCGCCGCTGAGATGATCACCGGTGCACGGCTTCATATGGCCCTGGAGCCGCTGCGACCAGGTCATGCCGAGCACCTCGTTGCGCAGGAGCGCCGACACCAGCTGCGCATACTCGAGGGCGCAGCCACGAGGTCCGAGAGCCGCGGACCACCGGGCACGGCTCCCATCTGGGTCCGGCCGGTGGCAGGCGTCCAGCCACGCGCTCTCCAGGCCATCCAGACTCAGCGACAGGTGGGACTTGTGTAGCTCAGCGATGACGGCGCGACGCCCATCCTCATCCAGCCCTCGCCACATCTCGACCCGCTCACCGAACTCCATGCCATGCAGGGGCCCCTCAAGGTCGGTAAACGCCAGTACCCGTGCGCGGGCTGGGACCAGAGTCGAGTGGTGCGTGAGCCCAAACGCCGGCAGGCGAGCTTGGATCTCCCTCCAGCCGAGCTCCCACCCAAGCAGGTCGTACGCGGTCCAATCGTCGTCTCGGAACATGCGGCGCAGGGCGTCTTCCACCGTCACGCCAAGCCCGTCAGCCACATCGCGCGCGAGCCGTGACGGCGCCCGCCGGGGCTCGCCGAGCGCCAAGGGCTTGGTGGCCGTAAGTTCGCCTTGCCGCAGCCTCAGCGCGGCCTCCACCGCCACCGGAATCCGGTCGAGGCCCACCACTGGAAAGGCCAGCAGCTCGCGGTGGCCAAACGCGCCGTGTCGGCCGTGGATGCGTTCCGCGTAAAGGGCAACCTCCGCGGGTAGTCCATCCGCGAAGGTGCGCACTTCCTGTTCGCGCGCACTGCGACCGGCAGAGCGCCCCAGCACAGCGGCGGAAACCCCGCTCGGCTCCCTGTGCGGTTGTACATTGGGGAGCGGCTGCCACGGGCGGGGCCAGGTGGGCTCCAGGTCGGGCAGGACGCCGATCACCCGGGCCTTGAGCTTCGAGTCGAACGCGGCGAGATCTTCGTCGATCGGGTCGACTTCCACCGTCTCCTCTTGGGTGATGGTCGGCGCCGGGACGTCCTCGTCGGTCTCCGGAATCGGTCGTCGACTGTCGTCCGTCCACCCCTTGGGCCGCCCCCGCCTCACCGTACTCTGCGCACGGGTAAACCCCAGGTGGCTGCGCGAGCGGCCAAACTGCACGCCCGAGTCGGCCAGGTGGTGCCCCACCAGATTGACCAGACCGTCCACGCCGCTGCCGTACTGCTTATGCTGGCCAAACTGCGCGCTGGCGGTCATTGCATGGACGCGCCACATCTCATCGTCGAGCTGGTCCTCCCAGGCGGTGAATGCCAGCACGTACCAGGCGTCATTGGCGAAGACGACATAGGCAGCCAGCTGGGTGGGGAGGTCGATCTCGATGCCCGTGGCCTGGACCTGCCAGCCTGTCCCACTGGGAACGCAGGACTCGCTCTCCACGGGGTCAAACCGGCTGTGGACCAGGTCAAACGCGACCTCCTCCCCGTTGCGAAAGTCGTCGGGGTCGACGGCGTAGACCTCCAACGAGAGCGGCGCGTCGCGACACTCGGCGCACAACACGGGGCACGGCGGCGGCTGCCGCATGGTTACATCCCACGTGCCGCGGAACTCGAGGGCAAGCTCAAGGTCAACAAACCACTCCAGCTCGCCGTCATCGACGTGCATCAGCGTTTGAACTTCTTGAGCTGCTTCTTGTAATAGGGGTCGCCCGGGGCCACCTTGATGGCCTCCTTGATCGCGGTCCGCGCGGCCTTTTTGTTGCCCTGCGCGTACTCAATCTCGGCCAGCGTGTCCCAGAGGAACGAGGCCTTCGGGTCCTTCTTCAGGCCATCGCGAGCCAGCTTCGCGGCGCGATCCAGGTCAAAATTGTTCTTGAAACAGAACCAGGCCGCCGAGTTGTAGCGGCCCACGTCATCGGGGTTCTGCGCGATCCACGCTTCAAACGTCCCGCGCGCCTTGTCCGGGTTGCCCGCCTTGAACCACGCCCGCGCCAGGCTGTACGGCGCCTTGTCTGCCTCGGGAGAGTCCGGATACTTGTCAATCAGGGTCTGAAACTGCTCTACCGCCTTGGCGTAGTCCTTCTTGCCGCGCAGGTAGGCGTATTTTCCCAGCAGGTAGTGCACGCGCGGCCGGTATCCAGCGCGGTTTTCAGGGTCGTCGTCAAAAATGGGACGGAAGACGTCCAGCGCGGCGTCCGTGTCGCCGCGGATGGCGAGCTTCTCGCCGACCTTGTAGCGCAGGTCGTTGTCGCCGGGGCCGGCCTCCAGCTCGCGACGCATCACAGCCAGGGTCCTTCGCCCCGACAAAAGGTCGGACGCCTCCGCCTTGAACGGCTCAGGGTGGCGAAACCCGAAGATCCTGTCGACCTCGGTGCCATCGGCCTTCAGGAACAGGATCGTCGGGTAACCTACCACGTGGTACTTCTCCACCACGGCGGGCCCCTCGCCCTTCTCCCCGTCAATCTTTACCGTGATGGCCTCGTCCAGAATCGCCTTGACGTCGTCCTGGACGAAAACCTCAGAATCGTAGCGCTGGCACGGTCCACACCAGTCCGCGTAGACGTCGACGATGACCATCTTGCCGGACTTTCCGGCCTTGGCCAGGGCGTCGGCCAGTGGAACGCGCTCCCACCCATCCGACGCCGCCTGGGCAGGCGCGGCGAGACACAGGAACGCGAGGGCGGCGCACACCGAGATGCAGCGGGTGGTCATGTCCCCTCTCCTTTCTTGTCGTCCCGCAGTCCGAACTCCCGTGCCGTTCCCCGCGGGATCAACACCTGTCCATCCTTGGCGGTCGCAGCCAGGCGCAGGGCGTCGTTGAGCGTTCGCCCGTCCGCCGGGCAGCCG
>CALBXO010000012.1 GCA_937890335.1 uncultured Pseudomonadota bacterium
CAGTGGCGGACCCCTGCTCAATATGGCCGGCGAGGTCATTGGCATCAATTCAGCGGTCAGCCGCGAGGGCCAGGGGATCGGATTTGCGATCCCCATCAACATGGCCAAGGAGATCGTGCCGCAGCTTCGCAAGAGCGGTAAAGTGAACCGGTCGTGGCTCGGGATTTACGTCGCACCCGTCACCGACGAGGTCGCTCGCCGGGAGGGACTGGCCGCCGCGCGGGGTGTTGTCGTGACGCGTGTGATTGACGGCGGGCCTGCGGTCGACGCCGGCATCCACCCCGGCGACGTGCTCATGTCGTTCGCGGGAGAGGAGATCGCAGACGTCGCCGACCTGCGGTGGCGCGCCTCGCTTGCAGGCATCGGGAAAGATGTGCCCGTGGGTGTCCGGCGCGGCGGAAAGACGCTTCAGGTGTCGCTGCGCCTCGGCCGCGCGCCCCTGGACTGACCCGCAACTCACTCCGAGTTCCCTCCCGACGCTGCCGACCACGAACCCAGTGGATCGCGTCGCTTTGTTGTGGGCGATTCGGCCTTCGGGTATAGTGCGCACGTACATCGACCTACGGGGCTTTCATGCGCAGATCTGGCAAGTTTGGCTGGTCCATCATTACGGCAATCGCGCTGGCGTTGATGCCGGCTGTGACGATGGCGCAAGCGGACGATGAGGAGCCCGCGGGGGACGACTTCGGCGGGGAAGAACTCGGCGATGACGGCGCCGGCGGCGACACGATGGATTTTGGCGCCGGGGGAGACGACAGCCTCGACTTCAGCCTTGAGGAGGCCGAGACAGCGCTTCCCAGCAACGGCCTGAAGGTCACCGGCCTTGTGCTGCGCGCCGAGCCGGACGTCGATCAAGCGCTGACGGAACACCTGACGGAGACCCTCATCACGGAGATTGAGGCCGTCGGTCTCTACCAGGTCCAGGCGCCGGGCGCCCTGCAGGACCGCTTCGCGCAGCTGGGCGAGCAGGGGACGCTGGACTGCGTCTACAACCCCATTTGCCTCAGCCGGATCGGGGAGGAGCTGGGACTGGAGCGGCTGGTCATCGGCCGGCTCACCGGAACCGGCGGCAACTACACCCTGAGCATCGACCTCATCAACGTGGAAGAGGGTACCGTCGAGGACTACACCAACCGCACCGTCAAGGGTGGTCGCGGTGAGCTCGACGAGACCGTGGGCACCTCAGTTCGGCGGCTGTTCAACGTCCGCGTGGGCAGAAAGGCGCCCGTCGAGGTCAAGCCCGCCGAAGCCGGTCCCATCCAGACCGGCTTGGCATGGACGACACTGGGTGTCGGCGTGATCGCCATCGGCGCCGGCGTCTTCTTTGGGCTCGACGCCTCGTCCATCCAGAGCGAGCTCGAGGACGGAAACCGCACCGTCGCCAACGGCCGCAACGTCTACTCGCTCTCGCAAGTGGAGGCGCAGTCGCGCCTGGAAGACGCCGAGAGCAGCGCGCTGCTGGCCAACATCTTTTACGGGGTTGGCATCGCGGCGGGCGTGACCTCCGCCCTGTTGTTCTTCATCACGCCAGGGTCCGACATCGCCACCGAGGCGGAGCTCGCCGGAGACGGCGTGCGCGACTTCCGTCTGGTGCCGATTCTAACCGACACTTCCGCTGGCGTTGGCGCCGGCTTCTCCTTTTAGGAAGCAGAATGTTTGCAATGAGACTCGCGCTGGTCGGCCTGGTGGTCGCCGCGGTCACCCAATTGAGTGGTCGCATCGTCGACTTCGACACTTCGCAGGAGGACGCGTTCGCCTGCCGGTCCAACGACGATTGCCTTGGCAAGAACACATGCATCAAGGCCGAAGGTGAGGAGGAGGGCGTCTGCGGACGAACCTCGGCTGCCAACAACGGCGCGGATTGCACGGACAACGACGACGACGGCTGGGGTGTGGGCTCGACCTGCAAGGGCCCCGACTGCGACGACGACGACCCCAACGTCTACCCGGGCGCCATCGAGATCTGTGACGGCAAGGACAACAACTGCGACTGCGTCGTCGAGCAGGCCGACTGTGACGGGGACGATTGCACCGTGGTGACGACCCTGCAGGACTGCCCGTTGGACCAGGTTGACGAGGCCACCTCCTGCGAGTCCGACGAGGACTGTGAAGAACTGGCCGGCATGGACGTGGGCGCCTCCATCGGAATGCGTTGTGTGCTCGGCAGCTGCCAATACCGATGCCCGCTGGACAGCGTCGGCGCCTGTGGCACCGCCGGTCCCGACCAGATGGGTGCGGTCGTCACGTGCTCCACCACCCGCGATGACGTGACGGGCGAGATTGAAGGCAAGGTGCCGCTGTGCGGCGCCGTGGGTGCGTATGGCGTCGGCGTGGGTCCCGGCGCGGCGGAGGTCTGCGACGAGATCGACAACGATTGTGACGGCACCGCAGACGAAGACGACATGTGCATGCGGTGCGACGAGGACGCGGAGCCGATTCCCTGCGGCGCCGACCGCGGTATCTGCAAGCGCGGCCTGCGCTACTGCGTGGACGGGACCCTGACGGAATGCCTGGACGCGGAGACCATGGAGCCCGTCCCGACCCCGCAGCCCGAGACCTGCAACGGCGTGGACGACGACTGCAATGAGGTCGTGGACGACGCGCAAGGGCAGGGCCGTGCCGGGACGATCTGCCCGGACGGGTGCCCATTTGGCACTGTGCTCATCCGCGGTGCCGACAACATCCAGCCGTTCTGCATGGACCGCTACGAGGCGAGCCGCCCCGATGCGACGCCCACCGAGGCCGGAGCTGACGGAACCCGCGCGGTCAGCCGGGCGGGCGTTGTGCCCTGGACCAACGTCAGCCTCACCGACGCGCGCGATGCGTGCCGCGGTGCGGGAGGGCGCACCAACGCGAGCAAGCGTCTGTGCACCCTGCGGGAGATCCAGTTCTCCTGCGGCGGCGTGAACATGGCGCGCTATCCCTACGGCCTCGAGTACAACGCCACGATCTGCAACGGCTCGGGCGCCGGGCTGGGCGCTCCCGCTCCCACCGGCCCCACCGCCGAAGAGGGCGACATGGACTTCGCGGCCTGCACGGCGGAGCGGGGGGACGCTGTCATCTACGACCTCAGCGGCAACGTCGCGGAGTTTGTCCTCGACAACAACCAGGGCAAGGTCTACGGCGGCTCCTACGCTTCGGGCGAGGGCGAGCTGACCTGCCAATCGGCGGTGGACGGCCAGACGCCGCAGCCGAGCATCGGCTTCCGCTGCTGCTTCACCCCGCAGTGACACGCGCCGCGCGTACGTTGGTCCGCAGTGGCGACGTACTGCTCCATTGGATCGACGGCCAGCTCAGTCTCGTGCGTCTGGGCTCAGCCCAGCGCATCCCCGTACCCACCGGCGCCATCCATGTCCTCGACGCGTTCAGCCAGGCCCGGGAGCCGGCAGAGGTCGCGGCGCGTTTTGGCCGCAGCGACTCCGAGCGCGAGGCGATCGCCCAGACCATCGCCGACCTCGAGCGGATCGGCGCCCTTCGGGACCCCGAGCGCCGCTACGACGAGCTGTACTTTGACGCCTTCAGCGGACTCGTCATCCACGAGACCATGCTGCGGGACAGTCCGCGGCTGGACGCCTACGCCCGCGCCATCGCCGCCCAGGTGCGGCCGGGCGACACGGTCATCGACGCCGGCACGGGAACCGGTGTCCTGGCCATGCTCGCCGCAAAGGCCGGCGCGTCCAAGGTCTACGCCCTGGACCGTGCCCGTGTGGGTGAGATTGCCCGCGAACTCTTCGTCCGCAACGGCGTGGCCGACCGCGTTGAATTCGTGCAGACCGACCTCGACGACTTCAACCCGCCCGAGCGTGTCAGCGCGATTGTCAGCGAGACTTTCGGCCACATCGGCCACGTCGAGGGGACCGTTGGCGCGCTCGGAAGGCTCGCCCGGCGGGCTTTGGTGGAGGGCGGGGCGATGATTCCCACCGCGCTCGAGGTCCATTGCGCGCCGCTGTCGGCGCCGGAGGTCTACCGCGCTCGGGTTGGCGTCTTCGCTGAGCCGCTGCACGGCCTCGACTTCAGCATGGTCCGAAGAACCGTGATGTCATCGGCCAGGTCCGAGGAGTGCATCGCAGCGGAGACCGTCCTGGCGGCGGCGCAACTGGCAAACCGGCACGAGTTTCTGACGGACGACGCGGAGGTCTGGGAGAGGCAGCTCCTCTTCGGTGTCGAGCGCCAGGGCCGCTTTGATGGCCTCGGACTCTACTTTGACCTGGATCTTGGCGCCGGTGTGCGCCTGAGCACGGCTTTTGACCAGCCCGCGACCCATTGGCACCAGACGTGGGTTCCGGTGGAGCCCATGGACGTGGAACAGGGCGACTCGATTGGGGTCAGGATTCGGTTGTCACCCGCGGCGCGCGAGCTGCGGAAAATTGACCTCGATGTCCACTGTGGCGTGCTGCGCGCGGATCGGCTGGATCCGGAGTATCGGTCGCGCGTGTTCGTGCGTTAGACGTCGCGCGCGAGTATAGTGTCGCGATGCTTCGCGAGCTCGCCAGCCTCCCCGGAATTGTAGGAAGCGCCCTGATGGGCGATCTTTTTCTGCTGGGTGGCGACCGCCCTGGGGCCGCGCGCGTCTACCTGGAGGCGTGGGAACGCGGCGACCCGAACGCGTTGCTGGGGTACCTCGCGCTGGAGGGCTGCGACGCATCCACGCAGACCCTCGAGCGGCTCGCACGGGAGGTAGGTTCCCGCGCGCGAGCTGGCGATGTGACCTCGGCGCGGGCCGGGGAGCTTCTGCGGCTCATTGTCGCGCTCATCACCTTTGTCCGGGGGGACGTGGCGCGCGGCGGCGCTGTGGCGGTCCTGGCAAAGGTCGAGGCGCCGGACACCTCCCTGGCTTTCTCGCCGCGGGCGGCGCGGGTGGATCCGGCGGACTGGCTGCGCGCGCTCGCCTCCCTGTGGCAGCGACTCAAGACCGACGAAGATCCCGACCGACGCGGGTACCTCATCCTGAGCTTGAGCTGGTTGGCGTCCATCCAGGGACTGGGTGAAGTCGAGCGGGATAACGCATTGCTCGAGTCCGCCGCGCGGGGCGGCACGGGGACGCTGCTCTACCTTGTCCTGCGCAGGCTCGATCGGATGGTGGAGTGGACACTGGCCCCAGGTCCGAGTGTGCAGATCAGGCATGGTCTCGGTAGCGCTCCGGACGCGACCGGAGAATCGGTCACCGTCGCCAGAGAGCAGGTCGCGTCCTACCTCCAATACCTCGCCGAGACCGTCACCGACAGGCGCGAAGAGGCGATCTTCCGCGCGCGCTACGCGGACTGGATGTGGTGCCTGGGAGACCACCAGGTCGCGATGGAAATCTATGAGACGCTCAGCGGTCAGGGGCCCACCCCCGTTGCGGACCTTGCGCGAGAGCGCCTTCAACGCCTCCACGTTGCCCGAGGCATGCTGACCGAGGCGGCCCGCATTGCGGTGACGCGCGCGGACCGGTGCGACGATCCCCAGCTGCGCGTTTCCCTGCTCCTGCTTGCGATGGAGTACCTCCAGCGTGAGGGCGCGTCTGCCGACGTGTACGTGCCCATCGCCCGGCGCCTGGTTGGGCTCGATGCCCGCGGCCGGAACCTGCCGAGGGCGCCGTTTCGGCACGCGTTTGAGGTCGTGGAGGGCGTATTGCTCGACACGGAACAGCTCGACGAACTGGAAGACCTCTGGCGGCAGACGGGTGCAGGATTTGGCGCGGCGACTGGGTTTGGAGGTCACTCCGAGCGGCCGGATCGCTCGCCCGACCGGCAGATAGAACACCTGGCCCTGCTGTGGTCGCGCGGGGAACACGTCGCAGCGTCGCCCGGCGGTGGGCGGTTGATGCGCACCCTGTCATTGGTCAGGTCGCTGGCGGCCGGGGAGTTCTCCGCAGCCTTGATCGCGTTGGGTCGCTCCGGGGCGGAGACCGACGCCGAACGTCTGCTGTGGTCCGCGGTAGTTCTCCACCTTGCGCGGGCGAACTCCGCTGAGATCACCGCGCCGATGGTCGAGGACGCCAGGCGGTATCTCTCCAGCCGGATCGGTGCCTACCCGCCCAGCGGCGACCGGGACCTGCTCCCGTTTTACATCCTCCGGCAGGACCTGAAGCTGCGCGGTGAGCTGCACGCGCACCGGGAGATGTTCCAGCGTGTGCTGTTGACCCAGCCTCCGGCGGTCCAGGCGCCGCTGCGCGTCCTGCTGGGGCGCGACCTCCTCGACGCTGGCTACGTCAGCGACGCGCTTGAGCTGGCGCGCGCTGCGTTTGTGGTCGATCCGCGGGACGTCGGCGT
Source organism: uncultured Pseudomonadota bacterium (assembly GCA_937890335.1). Classification (GTDB taxonomy): domain Bacteria; phylum Myxococcota_A; class Bradymonadia; order Bradymonadales; genus CALBXO01. Next base: position 6,255 of record CALBXO010000012.1, read on the forward strand.
GCGCGGCCTCCTCGAGGACGCCGCCCGTCGTTCCGGCGACGCGACGGATGTGCTGGAGCTGCTCCACGAATACGCGGGCGACCGAGAGCT
>CALBXO010000013.1 GCA_937890335.1 uncultured Pseudomonadota bacterium
GACGAAGACGACGACGACGACGACGACGAAGACGACGACGACGACGAAGACGAAGACGAAGACGACGAAGAGTAGTCAGCCAGAAGTATTGGCCAGGGAGGCCTCCAATGCCGGATCGCGAGAAGTTTGTCATCGAGGGTGGTGCGCGGCTCGGCGGAGAGCTGACGCCGGGCGGCAGCAAGAACGAAGTCCTGCCGTGCCTCGCCGCGTCGCTCCTGACGGATGAGCCAGTCGTCCTGTCCAACGTGCCCAGGATCCGTGACGTAGAAGTCATGATCGAGATTCTGGAGGAGCTCGGCTCCAGCGCGGAGTGGCTCGACCCCCACACGCTCAGGCTCCACAACAAGAAAATCCTGACCACGGCGCCGCCGCAGGAGTTGTGCGCCCGCGTGCGCGCGTCGATTCTGTACGCGGGGCCAATGCTGGGTCGGATGCACCGCGTCGACCTGCCGCCGCCGGGCGGAGACGTGATCGGGCGTCGACGACTGGACACCCACTTTCTGGGGTTTCAGGCGCTGGGCGCGACGGTAGAAGCGCAGGATCGTGGGTTCAGGATTGCCACGGACAAGCTGGTCGGCGCTGAGATTTTTCTCGACGAAGCCAGCGTAACCGGCACCGAGAACATCATCATGGCCGCGGCTCTCGCTCGCGGCACGACCATCCTGCGCAACGCCGCCTGCGAGCCCCACGTACAGGGGCTGTGCCGGATGCTGGTGGGAATGGGGGCGCAGATCGACGGGATCGGCACCCACTTGTTGCGCATTCACGGGCAGGATCGTCTGCGCGGGGTGGAGCACCGCATCAGCTCGGACTACCTGGAGATCGGCTCCTTCATCGGACTGGCGGCGGTCACCGGTGGTGGGCTCATCGTCAACGACGTCGTGCCTGCCGACCTCCGCATGGTCAAGGTGGTGTTTCAGCGGCTCGGTGTCGAGTTTGAGATTGAGGGCAACCGGGCCATCGTCCCACCGGATCAGAACCTGGAGGTCCGTTACGACTTCCACGGCGAGATCCCGCAGATCGATGATGCACCCTGGCCGGCGTTTCCGACCGACTTGATGTCGATCGCGATCACCATCGCCACCCAGTCCAAAGGCACGGTGCTGTTCTTTGAGAAGATGTTCGAAGGGCGGATGTTCTTCACCGACTCTCTCAAGAGCATGGGCGCCCGCATCATCCTCTGCGATCCCCACAGGGCGGTGGTCGTGGGTCCGGCCCAATTGTACGGCGCCACGCTCGATTCGCCGGACGTTCGCGCCGGCATGTCCTTGCTCATTGCGTCACTTGCTGCGCAAGGTCAGAGCACGATTTACAACGTTCGCCAGATCGACCGTGGCTACGAGCGCGTCGACGAGAAGCTCCGGGCTTTGGGGGCGAACATCGAACGACTCCCGGGGTAGGAGGAGACATGCAAGTTCGGAAACTGATCGAAATCGCCCTCGCGGGTTCCCTTGTTTTGGGGAGCGTTGCCTGTGAGAAAGCCGAAGTGAAGGACGACGCCATGCCAAAGGCACCGGCGTCAGCTCCTGCGGATGCGCCCAAGGAGACGCCCAAGGCGG
>CALBXO010000014.1 GCA_937890335.1 uncultured Pseudomonadota bacterium
GTTGCCGTTGTTGCCGTTGTTGCCGGCGTCGCCGCCGTTGTTGCCGTTGTTGCCGGCGTCGCCGCCGTTGTTGCCATTGTTGCCGATGTCGCCCGCGTTGTTGCCGTTGTTGGCGACACCGTTGTTGGCGTCATCGTCGGATTCTGCGTTGCACGATGCGCAGAGCGCGGCGCACAGGAGCAATTGCCCCAGGAGAGTTCTACGGCGCATCAATCACCTCGATACTGAGTTCAAAGGCAGCTCGCTCCACGCCTTCGCCGCCGGCTACGCCGATGAGGATGTCGTGGTCCACGCTACGGTTGTAGATGTCGAATGTCTCGGCCTCGCCGGGACCCCGACGGTACACGGCCTCGCACACGCCGACCTGCGGGACAAACGGGGGCAGGTAGCGGCTTCCGTAGGTGGGCAGGAGGTAGGCGTACATGTTCAGGTCGGCGTTGCCGGTGGGTGTAACCGTCAGGCGCGCGGCCTTGTCGGCGGGCAGCGCGCGATCGACCGTGAACCATTGGTGGTTGCCCAGGAAGTGGTCAAACCGGGTCTCTGGGAAGCAGGCCACGGAGCTGTTGGAGGCCCAGTCCAGGCTGACGCAGCCGCCGTCGCCCAATTGTCCCTGGATGCTGCCACGTCCCTGACGACTCACCTCGATGCGCTGCACATGGTCGGGCCACTCCTGGTAGCTCTGACCCGGCAGCGACTCGGGGCAGTGCGGGACTTCCGTGGCCACCTCGACGGAGATGTCGTAGGCCCCCTCCGTGTCCGACCCGGAGCCTGCCACGGCAAAGAAGATGTTGTAGCTGGCGTCGTCGGAGGGGTTCACAAAGTGAATCTGCTCCTCCACTCCGGGGTCCGGATCGGGGTCGACGCCGTGCGGGTAGCTGGCCTCGCACGTCAAGACGCCGGAGACCGCGGGGGGGACAGGATATCGCTGAGGCCCGACCTGGTAGCCGTAGATGTTTACGTCCACGCCGTTGCGCGGCTGTACGGTGATGGTCGCCTCGGAGCGGGGCGGCAGTGGCTCGTTGAGCGCGTAGAACACGTGGTTGCCGGTGTAGAGATCAAACCGGGTCGACGGGAAGCAGGCGACCTGGCCGTTCTGGGCCCAGTCCAGGTTCATGCATTGGCCTTCGTCGAGATTGCCGGACAGGGTCGCGCGGCCGTTGTTGAGGCGCACCCGCTCGACGTTGGAGGGCCAGGTCTCCCAGGTGCGGCCCGGCAGCGATTCGGGGCAGTGTTCGGTCGCCGTGTCCACCTGCACATCGATGGCGAAGCGGCCAGATGTGCCTGTGTCCGCGTCGCCGGCCACGGCAAAGAAGATGTTGTACTCGTTGTTGCCGGGGCTGAAGAACTGGATGGTCTCCGGTTCGCCAGGGTTGGGCTGGTGGCCGATGGCTACGGGATAGCTCGCCTCGCAGACCGTGCTGCCCTCGATGCGCGGCGGGACCTGGAACTCGCCGGTGCCGTCGCGGTAGCCGTAGAGGCTGACCTCCACGTCCGGATCGGGGGTCACCGTGATGGTCGCCACGGAACGTCCGGGCAAGGGGTCCGCCAGGGCGAAGAAGACGTGGTTTCCGGTGAAGTAGTCGAAGCGCGTGGATGGGAAACAGGCGATCTGAGCGTCCTGGGCCCAGTCCAGGTTCACGCAGCTCCCGTCGGCCAGATCGCCGCGGGCGCCGCCGACGCCATCGACAACCTCGATCTGCGTGACCGAGTCCGGCCACGCGTCGTACTGCTGACCCGGCAGCGACTCTTCGCAGTGCGTCTGCTCCTGGGCCGACTGGACCTCGATGGTGTAGCCGCCGGAGTCACCGTCCATGTCGGTCCCGGAGACCGCCCAGAAGATGTTGTACGAGGTGGTCTCGTGGTAGTTGGCAAACCGGATCGTCTCCGGCTCGCCCGGGTTGGTCTCTCCAAAGAGGCCGCCCAGTGGATAGCTGGCCTCGCAGGAGACGGTCCGGGTGACCGCAGGGGGCACGGGATATCTGGTCTCTCCGACCTGGTACCCGTACAGGCTCACGTCCACCCCGGGATTAGGCGTGACGGTGATGGACATCTCAGAACGCGGCGCCAGCGGCTCGGACAGCGCGTAGAAGACGTGGTTGCCTTCAAAATAGTTGAACCGCGTCGCCGGGAAGCAGGCGACCTGTCCCGACTGTGCCCACTCCAGCGCGGAGCAACGGCCGTCGGCCAGGTCGCCCTCCAGCGTTGCCTCCCCGTTTCCGTCGCGATCCACGAGGGTGACGTTGCCGGGCCAGATGGGATAGTTCGCGCCGGGCAGTGACTCTTCGCAATGGGGCGGAGGGGCCACGGCCAGCCGGACCTGGATTTCGTAGTTCCCGGCGAGCACATCCGTGGACCCGGCGACGCCAAAGAAGTAGCGGTACTCGTGGTCTGACGGGTTGATGAAGGTCAGCGTCTCTGGCTCGCCCGGGTTTGGATTGATGCCAATCCCGGAGGGGTAGGCGGCGTCGCAGTGGCTGAGCACGGGGACAAACGGCGGCACCAGGTAGTTGTTCGGTCCGGTGCGGTATCCGTAGAGGTTGATGTCGGTGTCCAGGTCGGGAATCACGGTGATCTCGACCACGGAGTGCGGCGGCACAAGCTCCTCGAGGGCGTAGAGCACGTGGGCGCCCTCAAAATAGCCAAAGCGCGTGTCGGGGAAGCAGGCGGTCTGGCCGCTGCTGGCCCAATCGAGCCCACACAGCGGCTCGCCGTCAGAGAGGTCGCCCGGGAGCTGGGCAAAGCCGTCGTCCAGCGGGATCTGATGGACAAAGTCCGGATATCCGCCCTGGTACGCGATGTACTCGCTGTCGTCGCACTGCGCGGTGTCGTCGTGCAGGAGGTCCAGTGACACGGTGTAGCCGCCGGAGGTTCCGGTCACGGCGTCGCCCGCCACGGCAAAGAAGAGGTTGTAGGAGTTGGTGGTGGCGGCGACGTAGAAGGACTCGGCCTCGCCCGGGTTGGGCACGGTGCCGGGTCCAAATGTGTAGCTGGCCTCGCACTGGCCGGCGTTGAGGCCCGGCGAGGATTCAAAGTCGGTCAGGCCATCGCGCTTGCCGTACAGCGTCACTTCGACGCCGGGGTCGGGCGTCACGGTGACCGTGAGGATGGAGTTCTCCGGGATCTGGCCGACCATGCCATACATCACGTGGTTGCCCTCGAAGAACCCGCGCTTGTTGCTGGGGTAGCAGGAGACCTGTCCACTCTCCAAACGCTCGTACGTGCAGATGGGTGCGCCGTCCGCGAGGTCACCGCGGAACAGGGCCTTGCCCTCGTCATCGAGCTCAATGCGCTGCACGTGCGGCGCGTACTGCCCGGGCCCCTCGATCACCTCGAAGCACTGCTGCGCGACGGGTTTGACAGTGACGTGGATCTCGTACTCGCCCTCGTCGTCGTTGCGAAAACGGCTCTCGTTGGCGACCGCCAGGAAGATGTTGGCCGGCCCGGCGGAGGTCCGGAAGGTCACGACATTGGGCTGATCGATGCCTTTGGCGCTGAGTCGACAGAACCCATCGTCGATGCTGGGGGGCGCCTTGCGGTCACGGGGCGCCTGGGCAAGGAGGTAGACATTTGCGGCCATCGGGCTGGTCTCTCCGGTCACGGTGATGGTCACATCGTGCCACGCGGGCACGGTCTCCCGGAGGGCGAACGCCATGTGGTTCTGCCCAAACAACACGCCGAGCGTGCGCTCCTGGGTCGGGGTCCAGCAGGCGACGCCGGGGCGTGTGGCCCAGCTGAAGTCCTCGAGCCCTTCTGACTCGGCGAAGGTGTGGGTCTGCCGGGCCTCTCCATTGCCGTCGAGGTCGATCAGCCGCAGTCCCTCGGGCCATTCGTCGGGAGGTTCCACGACGTCGGGCTCGTCCATGTCCGGTGTGTCGTCTCCCGAGTCGCCGGGGGCGTCGGGCGTGGCGTCATCCCCGCCTGTGTCGCCCGGACCGGTGTCCCCCGGGACATCCTGACCGGTGTCGCCGTTGGCGGGGTCCTCGCCCACATCGTCCGGGAAGCCACTTGAGCTGCTGGACGGACATCCCGCCATAAGCAAGAGAAGTGCAGCGAGGCTGCAGAGAACCACCGTGCGCATAGCTATCTCCCAAAGGTGTGTGACTCAGTATCGCACATACCACGGGCGTATGACAATCAGGCTCTTTTGGGGGGCTGACACCAAGATGTGAAGTTCCTGAACGGCAGCTCTGGCCCATGGCTTTTGGGTTGGAGTTGCAAGATTGCTGCAAGCTTGGCCAAATGACACAAACGACTGTTGCGGAAGTGATGAGCGAACAAGGTTCGCGACCGTGTGACCAGTTGCGCCACGCGGCTCCTGGAGGCCAACAATGCTCCCATCGACTCTTGTCCGTGTCCTGGCGATCGGCTGCTTGTTGTTGACGGCTGGGTGCGGCGCGCGCTCGGGTGACTCCACCGCGAACAATGGTGCAGAGAACAACGGGGTGAACAACGGCGGCCCCAACAACGGCGGCCCGAACAACGGCGACCCGAACAACGGCGACCCGAACAACGGCGACCCGAACAAC
>CALBXO010000015.1 GCA_937890335.1 uncultured Pseudomonadota bacterium
CGACGGTGCCGAGGGCGATGGTGCCGAGGACGGTGCGGAGGGCGACGGTGCGGAGGGCGACGGTGCCGAGGGCGACGAGGCGGAAGGTGACGGCACGGAGGGTGACGGCGCGGAGTCCGACAAGGACGCCGCGGCCAAGCTCAAAGCGGCCGAGGCGCGCAACCCGATGGACGAGATCGAGCCGGGTGGGGTCTACGAGGGGCCGCCGGGCAAGGCCATCGTCGGCACCTGGAGCTTGACGATCTCCAAGGCCGGGCTGCCCCAAGGCCTGCCCAAGGAGTTCCAGAAGGAGCTCAACGCCATCAAGAAGGTCACGATGAAGTTTGACGGCAAGAAGGTCGTCGTGGACCTCGGCAAGGGCAAGAAGAACACCCTGGCCTACACGGTGAAGGAAGACTCGAAGATCTCGGCGACCCTGACCACCAAGGCGGGCGAAGAGGCTGGTTCGGTCCAGGTGACCTTCCTGGACAACGACAACATCCTCATCAACTCGACCAACTTCCCCGTCCAGATGAAGGGCAAGCGCACCAAGTAGCGCTCATCTCCGCGCGGCGCTCCGCCGCGCAGCGTCTGCCCGCCCCCAAAGAAGCACCCGGTCAGTGGAAGAACTTCTCGACGCCCGGCGTCATGGACTTCTTGAGACGAGCGCACAGCTCGATGCTCTCAATGGCCTGCGCCAGGTTGCGCTCGGTGCCGGGCGGGGTGCGCTCGGGGTTGGAGAAGAACTTCTTGGTCGCCGCGACGCCCTCCTCAGTGCAGTAGCCCGTCGCGGCCCAGGGGATGCTGTGGGCGCGCTTGTCACCGAGCGCCTCGATGATGCGGCCGTAGTTGGCGGTGATCCAGTTCCACATGGTCGCGTGGGTCGCGTCGGTGGCAAAGCCGGGGCCGATGATGGACCAGTAGTCCTGGCCGCGCAGCGTGCCGTCGAGCAGCAGCTCGTAGCTGCGCACGGCGAGCTCCGGGTTGTGGAATCCGCCGAGGCCGCGCAGGTAGATGGAGCGCACGATTGGCGTCTTGGCCTCGAGCACACCGGCCTTCATCTTCTCCCAGAGTTCGGCGTCACCGTCGCGGGCGGCGAGCCCGATGGCCAGCCGGGCGATGTCGGGCGCGACGCTGTTGGGGTCTTTCATGAACTTCTTCGCGTCGTCGAGCAGCACCCGGCGCAGCTTCTTGTCGCCGCCCATATAGACCATGGTGCTCAGCAGTGAGGGCCGCAGCAGGGCAACCTCCGCCGACTCGCCGGCCTTGGGGCGCAGCCCGACGCGGCGCAGGTGCGGGTTGACCATCTTCTGGACATAGCGCTCGAATTTGGCCCGCTGCTTTTCGCCGACGACGCGCCGGTCGATGAACCCCAGGTTGCCGATCATGCGGCTCACGATCAGGCGGTGCTCCTCTTTGCCCATCTCCTGGTTGACGGTCAGGTAGACCTCGGCGGACACCGCGTCCGCCTGCAGCAGCGCTCCCAGGTGTTGGGGAAGGGCGATCCGCTCGCGCAGCGAGAGTTTGTTGCGGTGCTCGGTGGCGAGGCTGCGCATGCGCTCCGCGGGCAGCTTCCAGCGGTAGTAGCCGCGCTCGTCGGCGTTGGGGTGCAGCCAGGTCGGGCACGCTTTGCCCTTGAGGGGGAAGGTCTTCTCCTTGGTGTCCAGCTCGACACAGGTCTTGTGCACAGTCCCGCCCGACTCGTACTTCATGCACACCGGCACGCGCCAGGGCTCACCCACGGCGGCCGAGCTGCCGGCCGGGAGGTAGCGCGTCTGGGACAGGGCTACGGCGACCTTGTCGTCGGCGCACTGTACGTCCACCGTGAGGAACGGCGTCCCGGGTTGGTCGATGAACGTGGACAGCGTGGCCCGCACGGGCTTGCCGGAGCTGGCCTCCAGCGCGTCCAGGAGGTCGTCGGTCCGCGCGGATCCGTACGCGTTGGCGCCGAGGTAGGCGCGCACGCCGCTGCGGAACGCGTCCACGCCGATCCAGGACTCAATCATGGCGAGCACCGAGGCGCCCTTGCTGTAGGTGATGCCGTCAAAGGCGTTGTACACGTCGCCGCCGTGGGTGATCGGCTGACGGATGGAGCGGGTCGCCTCGCGGGCGTCCTGGTCCATCACGCCGTTCGCGCGCGAGACGGCGTCGAGATCGGCCTGCAGCTCGGGCGCCACGTCGGCGACGACGCGACTGGCCATCCAGGTGGCGAACGCCTCGTTGAGCCAGAGGTCGTCCCACCAGGCCAGGGTCACCAGGTTCCCAAACCACATATGCGCGAGCTCGTGCGCGTTGACGCTGATGCTGCTGTAGCGCGAGCGGACCGGGGCGGTTTTGGCGTCGAAGAGCAGTAGCGTCTCCCGGTAGGTGACGAGGCCGACGTTCTCCATTGCGCCCGCGGCAAAGTTGGGGACCGCGACCAGGTCGAGCTTCTCAAACGGGTACGGCGAGCCGAAGTACTTCTCCAATGAGGCGAGGATGCCGGGGGTGGTCTCGAGGACGAAGTCCGTCAGATGCCCCTTGCCCTTGGTGGTCACGATTCGCAGCGGGACGCCGTTCTGGCCCACGCCCGATTTGGCCTCGACGATGTCGAACTCGCCGACGGCGAACGCCACGAGGTAGGTCGGCATCGGCTTGCTGGTGGCGAAGGAGTACGCGGTCCAGTCGCCGTTCTCCTTTCGCTCGGTCTCCGGGGTGTTCGTCAACGCGGTCAGGCCGGTCGGGACCTCCATCGTCACCGAGTACGGGGTCTTGAAACCGGGGTCGTCAAAGCTGGGAAACGCGTCCCGGGCCTCCAGTGGCTCAAACTGGGTGTACGCGTACCACAAGCCGCCTTCCTTCACGCGGTAGAGGGACTCCGGGACCTCGCCCAGCTCGCCTTTGAATTTGAGGCGTACGGTGCCGACACCGGCTTGAAGCTTCACGGGCGATTGGAGCACCATGCCGCCGTTTTCACCCTGGATGACCGCGGCGTCGTGTCGCTCCTGCACCTCGATGCTGGCGGACTCGATCGTGAGATCGCCCCCGTGCATCTGGATGAACCAGCTCGGCTTGTTGATGTCGACTTCGATCTCCACCTCGCCGGAGAATGTGTCCGCGCCGGGGTCGATCCTGAGGGTCAGGTCGTAGCGCTTGGGGACCACATCGGTTCCGAGGCGCACGTGGCCGTCGATGGTATCCGGGCGCTTGACCTCGGGTGCCTCTGGCTCCTTGGGGACGGGTTTCTCGACGGGCTGCGGTGGTGTGGCGCAGGAGGCGAGGAGGACGGTAGACAACAACAGTGCGTAGCGTTTCATCGGTCCGTAGGGCTTTTGACAGGGTGTTCCCGGTCAGTCTAAATGTCGGGGGTTCGCGAACCCCTATCAAAGTTCCCATAGGAATACCATTCATGGCTTCTCAGACTGTTGCGATGCCCCAGCTCGGCGAGAGCGTGATGGAGGGCGTTGTTGTCCAATGGCTCGTCAACGTTGGTGACCAGGTCTCAGTGGATGATCCGCTGTGCGAGGTGGAGACCGACAAGGCGAACACCGAGGTCCCGTCACCGATGGCGGGCTACGTCGTGGCCCTGCGGGCCGAGCTCGAGCAGGTTGTCGCCGTAGGCGAGGCGCTGGTGGAACTCTCCAGCGAGAAGCCGGAGGGCGCGGCCGCTGCTGCTCCCGCCGCTGCGCCCGCCGCCGCTGCACCC
>CALBXO010000016.1 GCA_937890335.1 uncultured Pseudomonadota bacterium
CTGCGCGCGGTCGCGCGTGGCATCGGCGCGGCGGTCCCAGGTGCGGGGGTTGGCGGCGCCGGCCATGATGACGGCGCGCCCGGATTGGACCGCGCCTCGTGGTGCCGGTGCGTGAGCGCCGCGACGCAGGCCATCACCGACGGTGAGATGGACAAGGTCGTGCTCGCTCGGTCCACCGCCGTGAAGACGCCGGCGCGGATCCCTGCGCTGCTGCGGGACCTGGCCGAGGCAAACCCCAGCGCCTATGCGTTCTGCGTGGGATCGCCACGCCTCGGATACTTTGTCGGGGCGACGCCGGAGACCCTCGCCCGCGTGCGCGGGCGCTCCGTGGAGTCCGTCGCGCTCGCCGGGACCGCCCAGCGCGGGACGACGCGTGACGAGGACGCGGAGTGTGGCGCTGCGCTGGTCCGAAGTGGCAAGGACCAGCGGGAGCACGCCATCACGCTGCGGGCGATTCAGCAGGCACTCGAACCCGTGTGCACCGAGATCACCGTCGCGCCCGAGGCATCTCTGGTCGCGCTGCCCCACGTCCTGCACCTGGAGACGGCAATCCGTGGCCAGCTCGCGCCCGGGGTGGGCGCGTTGGCAGTGGCCGGCCGGCTGCACCCAACGCCCGCCGTGGGTGGATGGCCGCGGGACGCGGCGCTGTCCTGGTTGCGCACCAACGAGCCGCTCGAGCGGGGTTGGTACGCGGGGCCCGTGGGTTGGGTCGGGTCCGAGGGCGACGGGGTCTTCGCCGTCGCGATTCGCTCTGCGTTGCTGCGCGGAGGGGGGGCCCACCTGTTTGCGGGCGCCGGCATCGTGGCCGGCTCCGACCCGGATCGTGAGTGGGAGGAGACCACGCTGAAGCTCCTCACCGCGCGCGACGTACTGGACGGCGGAGGCACCGCGTGACGGGCGCCGCCAACCAGAACTGGGCGCGAGCCCTGGTGGCCGGCCTCTGCGGCGCCGGCGGGATCACCGACGTGGTGGTCAGCCCCGGGTCCCGAAGCACGCCGCTCGTGCTGGCAGCGGCCGAGCACGCAGTTGCCACCCATGTCGTACTCGACGAGCGCAGCGCGGCCTTCTTTGCCCTGGGATTGGCGCGGACCAGCCGCCGCGCCGTCGCGCTGGTGTGCACCAGCGGCAGCGCCGCAGGTCACTATCTCCCCGCTGTGATCGAGGCATCCGCGTCGCACGTCCCGCTGATTCTGCTGACCGCCGACAGGCCGGCAGAGCTGCAGGGTTTTGGCGCCGGTCAGACCATCGACCAGGTTCACCTCTTTGGGCGCCACGTCCGCCGCGCCTTTCATCTGACGGCGCCCACACCGAGCGACTCGGGACGGTGGATGTACACCGTCGCGGCCCTTGCCCTGGACGCAGCGATGGCTGCGCCGGCCGGGCCTGTCCACATCAATTGTCCCTACCGTAAGCCGCTGTGGGAACCCACCGGGACGCAGGCCGCGGTGGGGCCAGTTGTTCGTGTGGTGCGCGGTCAAGAGTTGGTGGCCCCGGAGCAGGTGTTGGATCTGTTGGGTCGGGTGCGCACCGTGTCCCGAGGTGCGATCGTGGCGGGCCCCGCGTGGCCCGGGCCCGATGCCGACGCAGTGCTCGAATTGGGGCAGCGGCTTGGCTGGCCCGTCGTCGCCGAGCCCGCCTCGCAGCTCCGCGGGCGGGACGTTGTGGCCGCCGCGGACAGCTTGCTGCGGTGTCCTGCGCTGGCGGCGGCGCTGCGGCCCGAGTTTGTCCTGCGCCTTGGGAGGCTGCCCACGTCGACGACGGTGCAGAACTGGCTGGCCGGCATTCCCGCCGCGCTGGTGGATGATGATGGCCAGTGGCACGACCCGTCGCACAGCGCCGAGGTGCTCATTGTGGGTGAGGCTGGGGCGGTCTGCGCGGCATTGTCGGAGCGGCTGGGCGAGCGAACCCACGACGGCGCGTTCGCCGACGCGTGGCATGGCGCCGATGCCGCGGCTTGGGACGCGCTGGAGCTCGCGGTGGCGGCGGAGGCCCCCTTGTGGGAAGGCGTGATCGCACACGAAGTCGCCTCGGTGATTGCTGACGGTGACCTCCTCCATGTCGCGAGCAGCATGCCAATTCGGGACCTCGACGGCTTTGCCAGGCGGCTGCCCGGCGTCCACGTGCTGCACTCGCGCGGGGCGAACGGAATCGATGGCACAATCGCGACCGCCGCGGGGTCCGCGGCGGGGACGCGGAAGGGCGTCACGGTTCTGCTCGGGGACCTGGCGTTCCGCCACGACGTCGCGTCGTTGACCGCCGCCCAGGCCTGTGGCCAGCGGGTCACGTTGGTGGTCGTCGACAACGAGGGCGGCGGCATATTTGCCCACCTGCCCCTGGCCTGGGACGAGGCGGTGCACGAGCGCTACTTCACAACCCCCCAGGTAGGGTCGATACCCGCCTTGGCCGCGGGGTTTGGCGTCGAGTGCGTGTCTGTACACGATCGCGCCGGTCTGCAGCGGGCGCTCGGTGCGGCCAGGGGCGACTCAGGGGACGTCCGGGTGATCCACGCTGTGGTGGACCCGTCCAACAACCTCAAGCAGCACCGCGCGGCCTGGGACGCCGTGCGCCGCGCCGCGACGTCGGCCTTGGGTCTGGAGGGGGAGCGATGACCGCCACACGCCCCAGCCTCCTGCGCGTCTGGGTGAGTGCCGCGCGGCCGGCCACACTGCTGGCCTGTGTGGTGCCCGTGATTGTCGGCGTTGGACTCGCGGCGGCGCAGGGCGAGGTCAACCCCTGGCTGACCTCGGTCATCTTGTTGAGCTCCGGCTTCATCCAGATCGGAACCAATTTCTACAACGACTACGCGGACTTCAAGCGCGGCGCCGACACAGACGAGCGCCTGGGGCCGGCCCGCGCAACGCAGAAGGGCTGGCTGACGCCCAACGCCGTGGCCACGGGCGCCAAGGTGAGCTTTGGTCTGGCCGTCCTGTTTGGCGCCATCCTCGTGTACAGCGCTGGCTGGCCCATTCTCGCAATTGGCCTGTCCGGAGTTCTTTGTGGGGTGGCCTACACGGGTGGCCCGTACCCCCTGGCGTACAACGGGCTGGGCGAACTGTTTGTGTTTCTCTTCTTCGGCGTCGCGGCCGTGGTTGGCACCGTGTTCGTCCTGACGGGGACGGTGACGGTCGCCGCGGCGATTGCGGCCGTCTCCATCGGCCTGTTGGCCACCGCCATCCTGGTCGTGAACAACCTGCGGGACCGGCACACAGACGCGAAGGCTGGCAAGCGAACCATGGCGGTCCGCCTCGGCGCTACCGGGACGCGCCTGGAATACACGGCCGTCGTCCTCGGGGCGTACCTCGTGGTCGCGATGGCGCCACTGCTCGGTGTGGGCTCGTGGTTCTGGCTGCTGGCCTGGATCAGTCTCCCGGTGGCCATGGTCGAGATCCGCGCGCTCTGGCGCAAGGACGGCGCGGCTTTGAATCCACACCTGGGAGGCGCGGCCCGGCTCGAGCTGGTCTTTGGTGTGCTGCTGGCTGTGGGGGTGGCGTTGTGAAGCTGACTTCCTTCGGGTACAGGGCCTATTCTTTTCCGCTCGGAGTCCGGTCAGCACGGGGCGCGGTCGGCTTGCGTCGCGGTTTTCACTTCTACGTGCAGGACGCCGAGGGTCGCACGGGTTGGGGGGACGCCGCGCCCTGGCCGGGGGATGACCAGGAGTTGAGGCTGGCCAGCGCGGGCCTGGCAAACCTGACGGGCGCCCTGTTCCACGGGACGCGCCCGGCACCAACGCCCAGCGGGATCGCGCAGTTCTGCCGTGCCAACGCCATCACGCCTGAGGCCGTGTGCGCCGCCGAATTGGCGCTGCTCGACCTCCTCGGTCAGCAGCTTGGACGCTCTGTAAGTTCGCTGCTGCACGCTGAACCCTCGGTGTCTGTGCGCTCGCACGCCCTGGTAGACGACGTCCGCCAGGCGGAGCTCGCAGTCGCCGCCGGGTTTGACACTCTGAAAGTGAAAGTCGGCGTGGCCGATCTCGACGACGACGACGCGCGCCTGGCGCGGATTCGCTCGGCGGCGGGCCCGGATGTTCGGATTCGAATCGACGCGAACGGGGCCTGGGCGCGGGACCAGGCGTGCTGGGCCATCGAACGACTGATGCGGCACGAGATTGTATTGGTCGAGCAGCCGGTGCAGGCCGACCTGATTACCGATCTCGGCTATGTGCGCAGCCGTGTGCCGGTGGACATCGCGGCCGACGAGTCGGTGACCGGCCCCGTCGGGCTGCGGCGGATTCTCGCGGAAGGCGCGGCGGACGTCATCGTGCTCAAACCAATGTTCATCGGCGGCGCTGCCGCGACGCGCGAGCTCGCCGAATTGTGCGCGGCCGCCGAGGTCCCGGTCTACGTGACCCATGCGTTGGAATCCGCTGTGGGCCGGGCCGGAGCCATCCACATCGCCGCGTCGCTTCCCGGTGCTTGCCGCGGCGTGGTCTGCGGCGTGTGCAGCGATGTGTCGGGTGGGCCGGATGTGGCGGTTCCCGGCGGGGCAGGGCTCGGCGCCGTGCCCGGGGGGGCGGTTTGATGTACGCGCTGCCCAATCCCATCCAGAGCGCCGCGCAGGCGGCGCCGAACCGCCTCGCTCTGGTGCACGGCGACACCGCGTTGACCTGGGGCCAGCTGCGCGATGCTGTCGTCGACCGAGCGCGCGCCCTGGGTGCCAGTGTGCGTCCGGGCGACATTGTGCCCGTCTCGGGTCCGCCGGGTCCGGATTGGGTGATCGAGCTGCACGCGCTCGGGTGGCTCGGCGCGGTGGCCGCACCCATGCCGTCCACCAGCACGCCCCGCGAGACCTTGCAGGGCCTGGAGGCGCTGCGCCTCGGCGAGGCGGTGGCGCGTGAGTTGGCCGCGCGCACGACCGCGGGGGCTCCGCCGCCCGGAGAGCGCTTCTGGCCGCTGGACGAGGACCGGGTCGTGGTGCAGACCTCAGGAACCACCGGAACGCCCCAGACTGTGCCGCTGTCCACCGGACAGCTGGTCTTTGCCGCCTTTGGTTCGGCGACGCGCCTCGGAGTTTTGCCGACCGATCGGTGGTTGTGCGCGCTGCCCCTGCACCATGTGGGCGGGCTGATGATCCTGTTCAGAGCCGCGTTCCAGGGGACGTGCGTCGAGCTGCACGATGGGTTTGACGCCGAGCGTGTCGCCACGCGGCTGCTCTCAGGTGAGGTGAGCCACACGTCTCTCGTCCCCGCCATGTTGGCGCGCGTCCTCGACGTGGACGGGGCGCGCCCGTTCCCCGCGGCGCTGCGCGCGGTGTTGGTTGGAGGCGCGGCGACTTCCTCAGCTCTGCTTCGCCGCGCTGCCAACGCGGGACTACCCACCGCGGTGACGTGGGGCATGAGCGAGTCCGCCAGCCAGGCCTGCACCTCATGGCCAGGCGAGTCCGCCATGGTGCCGCTGCCCTTCATGCGGGTCAGCGCCGATGCTGACGGTGTCCTCGAACTGGCGGGGCCGTGTGTCCGCGGGCGCCATCGCACTGCGGATCAGGGTCGGTTGGAGAACGGCGCGGTCGTCATTGAAGGCCGCGCCGACCAAATCATCATCTCTGGAGGCGAGAACATCTCGCCTGCGGAGATTGAAGCCGTGCTTCGGGAGCACCCGGCGGTCGCGGATGCGGCCGTCGTTGGAATGCCCGACGCAAAGTGGGGGATGCGGCCTGTCGCAGCCCTGGTGGCGCGCAACTCGTGTGCGCGCCCGGATCTGGATGAGGTGCGTGCGTTCTGCCGCGCCTCCCTGAGTGGCTACAAACTGCCAGACCGGGTGGTCTGGTGTGACGCTCTGCCACGGGGGGAGCTCGGGAAGCTCCACTACGCGGCGGTGCGAACGATATTGGAGGAACCGGGATGACCGACTCGGCACTCGCGGTAGACCTACACGACGGCGCGCGGGATCTGACCCTCGCCCCGCTGGCCACGGTCTCGGCGCGCAATGGGCTCGACCCTCTCGCTGCGCGGCTTCTGGAGCTGCGCGATTGGCTCGGCGATGACCTGACCGAGCTGGAACTCGGCATTGACGCCGTGGAAGGCGGCGTCGATGAACCCCATGTGGGACGGCAGGCCGCCCAGCACCTCCTGGCACGGCCCGGCAAGCGGATCCGTCCGCTGTGCGTGATGCTCGCCTCCCGTCTCGGGGGTGTCGGGCTGACGCCGGTGGTCCGCGAGCTGGCGATTGCCTGTGAACTCGTTCACGCGGCCACGCTGCTGCACGACGATGTCATCGACGAAGGCACGGAGCGGCGTGGGGCTGCGGCGGCGCGGATGCTCTACGGCAACAGCGCGAGCATCCTGGCGGGTGACCACCTGCTCATCGAGGCGCTGCGGCGTGTCGAGGGAGCGCAGCGGGAGGTGCCCACGGGCAGCCTCCTGCTGGGCTTGCTGGACGTCATCTCCGAGATGGTCGCCGCCGAAGCGCTTCAGCTCGAGCGCCGTGGCCGGTTTGAACCCAGCCGGGACAGCTACCTGCGCATCATCAAGGGTAAGACCGCGGTGCTGTTTCGTTGGGGCCTGGAGGCCGGCGGTCACGTCGCGGGACTGCCTGCGGAGCAGGTCGCGGCGCTCGGTCGCGCCGGCGTCGCGCTCGGCATGGCGTTCCAGCTTGTGGACGATGTGCTCGATCTCGAGGGCAACCCCGAGGACACGGGTAAGGACGCGCTGGCCGATCTGCGTGAGGGCAAGCTGACCTGGCCTTTCATCCTCGCCGCGGAGCGGGATCCCAGGTTGGCCGCGGCCGTCCGGGCTGCCGTGGCCGGCGAGGGTGGTCCCACCGAAGCCGACGCGGCGTGGATTGTCTCACGTGTCCGGGAGTCCGCCGCGCTGACCGACACGCGTTCGTTCGCCGTCCACCGGGGCGAGACCGCGAGGGCCGAGCTGCGCACGCTGCCGGCTGGCCGTGCTCGCGACGCTCTGGAGATGGTCGTGGACGCTGCAATCATGCGGTCTCGCTGAGGGAGGGGTCATGTGGATTGAATTGGACACAGACGCCGACGTGGGCAGCGTCAAGGGCGACTTGCAGCGGCTGGGGCTCTGGACCCAGAGCGTGCTCTCCGAAGCGGGCCGGCCGCTGGGTTTCTGGGTGCTGGAACACTCGGCGCATGTCGATAGCGACGCGGTGCGTGCGGTGGAAGGCGTGGCCAGGGTCGGGGTGGGTGACTCGCTTCATCCGCGGGTGGACGCCCAGGGCGGTCGCGCGTGCGTGGTCGCGGGGGTCACTCTGGGGGCGAACGCGCCGATTCTGCTGGCTGGACCCTGCAGCATTGAGTCGGAGGCCCAGATTTTCCGAGCCGCGGAGATGGTCCGCGAAGCCGGCGGCCGTTTTCTCCGCGGCGGTGCGTTCAAGCCGCGCACTTCACCCTATGCGTTCCATGGACACGGGATACCCGCGCTTCGGTGGCTGCGGGACGCGGCGGACCGGCACGACCTGGGCGTAGTGACTGAGGTGCTCGGAGAAGCAGACGTCGAGCCGGTGGCCGAGGTCGCCGACATTCTTCAAGTCGGCGCCAGGAATATGCAGAACTTCGCGCTGCTGGCGCAGGTCGGCGCCGTCGGCAAGCCCGTGTTGCTCAAGCGCGGGATGGCCGCGTCGGTCCAGGAGTGGTTGCTTGCCGCTGAGCACCTTCTTGCAGCAGGGAGCGGCCACGTCGTGTTCTGCGAGCGGGGGATTCGGGGCTTCGACACTGTGACCCGCAATGTCCTGGATCTGGCATCTGTGGCCCTGATGCGCCACGTGCACCAGCAGGTCGTGATTGTGGACCCGAGCCACGCGGTCGGGCGGCGCGACCTCGTGGTTCCGATGTGCGCTGCCGCGCTCGCGGCCGGGGCCGACGGCCTGCTCGTCGAGGTGCACCCCAACGCGACGGTAGCCCGCAGTGACGGGCCGCAGGCGCTTGGACGAGATCTGCTGGCCGATGTCGCCAGTGTGGTAGGAAAGTATGCCGCGGCGGGGCGGCCCGCGCAGGCGACTGGAACAAGGAGCTGACGATGGCGACGACTCCGCAGGGTGGCAGTGGGCAGATGTTCGACCGGATTGCCGGCCGCTACGACCTGCTCAATCGAATCATCAG
>CALBXO010000017.1 GCA_937890335.1 uncultured Pseudomonadota bacterium
GCGGGGAGATCCCCATCCGCTCGTGGGCGGGCATGGCCTGGTCGAAGGCGGTCTGCGGGTCGGCCTCGGTGTTGTGGAAGAGGACGACGCTCACGTCGTCGCGCTCCCGGCGGAGGAGGGCCCAAGGGCCGTGGGTCAGCCAGCGGCGGGAGACGAGGCGGTCGTGGCCGGCGCCCTTGAAGGCGCACATCCAGCCGTGGGGCGGGTGGCCATCGCGGAAATCATGAAGGCGCGGACGCGGACGCACCCGACGGCGGAAGCGTCCCCAACTCACAATGCCAAACGACGTTGCGACCTCGAAGGGCGCGCTCCCAACTTCGGCAATCAATCGACGTAAAACGACAGCACCGCCGTGCCCGACGTCAGCAGCGCATCGTGCACGGCCACCCACGCCCCGTGCCCCGCGGTCCAGTGCAGGAAGCGCGGCTGGTCCCAGCGGGTCCGCGCGATGGCTCCGATGTGCTCGGCGATGACCACCTTGTCCTGCCGGGAGAGGTCTGCGGGATTCCCGGCGTCGCAGATCGCGTGGGCCTCGGCGGCAGTCTCCGCGGCCATCAGGTGAATCTTCAGACCCGCGCCTGCACCGGCGGCGACCTCGACTAGCGACGGATCGATGGCGGCGAGATCCTCCAGCCGGCCCTCCGTCAGGATCTCGGTGTCGATCCGCTCCAGCAGGGCCTGGGCCTCGGCGATCTTGTCGGGGTCGGACTCCGTGTAGCCGTCGAGCTCCATCCGCTTGGCGTCGTCGCGGAGCCGGGCCACGCCCTCGGCGGCGACCCCGGCGGCAGTCTCGTCTCCCGAGGCCAGCGCGTAGTCGAGGGACGCCTCCAGCAGCAGAGCCTGGTCACCCTAGAGACACCACGCCGCGAACTGGTCCTGCTCTGCGGGATCCATCCAGTTCCAGGGGAGCTCGGGGTGGTCCAGGAGCGCCGCCCGCTGGGCGCCGTCGAGATCCGCAAGTGCCGCGACGGCCCACTGGAAGTCCAGGCTCTCCACACGAATCATGGCGGCATGGACTCGGAAGTCGGTCCCGGCGTACGCGGATCGAAAGGAGTTCGAATACTTCCAGCAGGATCAGGCGGGCAAGAAGTACAACTGCGACCACATCGTCTCGACGATCAAGATCTCGCCCACGCGGGCGCTGGTGATTGGTGCGTACGACGTGGGCCGAGCCGTGCCCCTGGACCTGGCAACGGTGAAGCCGCCAGAGTCCCTTGTCGAGGGGTACGCCAACTGGAGGGACGCGCCGGCAGACGCCAAAAAACCACCATTCCGGTACGAATTGACGCCGAACGACGTGCTCAAGCACCTGGAGAAACGCGTGGTCATCGACGTGCCCAACCGAGGAATGAAGCTCAACGACATTGATCGAGCGGTCGTGGAACTCCGCGATGCAGGTAGCATTGGGCCTTGTCCTGACTACGACGATCTCGACGTGTCGCTCGCGACACTGCTTGAGGTGTTCAAGAATCCGTCGTCCAATCCCGAATGGAAGGAGCGCCTGTCGTCAGTCGGGGGCATCTACCTGATGACCGACTACGCGAACAACAAGCTCTACGTCGGCAAGACCGACGCCAAGCAGGGATTCTGGAGTCGATGGGAGGCCTATGCGAAACAGCGCAGCGGCAACAAGCTCGTTGATCCGGCCTTTAAGGATGGCCGCCTTCTACTGAGTCTGACCAGGATGAGCATCCTGGCGGTTGTCCCGAGAGCGAGCGCCACCGAAGCTGTCATTGAGAAGCATGAGCATCGGTGGATGAATCGGCTGCGAACCAGGGTAACCGGCTACAACAACTAGCGGACCACGTCCGCCTTCGGGTTGGGCTCAGCACATCTGCCACCTCAGGCGCTCCGAGGAGCCGAACTGCGCGGAGTGTCGCGAAAGAACTGCACTCCACTTCAGGAACACCGTCGCAGCGCGTACAACAATTCCGCTATTGGCCGCTCTCCTCTCCGATGGCCGGGATCACGCCTGAGAGTAAACACAGCGGTGCCGCTTCCAGCAACGGGGAGTGACCATCGCGGTCGGCGCTCGCGCCACCATCCAGGTGCTCCTGCACCTTCATTCCGGTAAACATACCCACCGCGCCGGCCGCCAGGCCCAGCGCCACCGCATCGCCGGTTCGAACCAGCTCGCCTCGCCGCACCTCGCCCACCACCTTCCGCGTCGTCAGCAGCTCGGCCTGCATTCGCTGGACCTCCGCCGCCGCCTCCCCAAGCTTGTCCTCAGCCGCCTCGCGTCGCCGGCGC
>CALBXO010000018.1 GCA_937890335.1 uncultured Pseudomonadota bacterium
CCAGCGTGGTTGCTGCAGAGGTCCTCGCAGCCGCCATTGTCCCGCGCGCACTCATCGACGTCCTCACACGCGGCGTCGCCGTCGACGAAGCCGGGATCGCAGGCGCAGCGTTGGTCTACGCAGCTGGCGTGGTCGGGACAGCTGCCGCACTCGTCGTCCCCGTTATTGCCGTTGTTTACACCGTTGTTCGCGCCATTGTTTGCGCCGTTGTTCGCTCCGTTGTTGCCCTGTGAGTCGGCATCGGGGCTGTCGCTGGCGCAACCACCCAGGAGCAGGACGGCAAGTACGGACGCAAGGACGGGTCGTGGGGTCATTGTCTCTCCGGTTGGACAGCCCGACGATAGCCGGTCCCAGCTGCTGTCGCCACCGCCTGGGCGTACGGGTGATTGACCTCCCTGGCCGGCCGGTCGAGACTGTCGCGACCCAAGATTTGGAGAGCGAGATGGCACGAGATCTGACGAACAAGGAATTGACCCTCATCGCCGGACTGTTGATGGGCGCGGCCCACGCCGACGGCAAAATCGACGGCGCCGAGGCGAACACCGTCTACGACATCCTGGATGAGCTTCTTGGTGACGTGGAGATGCCTCCGCAGGTACGCGACTATCTGCAGGGCTTCTCGCCGGGCAATTTTGACCTTGAGGCCGCCTGTCTGGCCCTGCATGTGCACACCCCAGAGGACCGACGTGCGATGCTGGGGTTGATCGCGAACGTGACCGACGCCGACGACGTCCACGCCGTGGAAGAGGACCACTATCTGCGGCGGGCGGCCGCGGCGCTCGGCTGCGCCGAAGGTGAACTGGAGGGCTTGGTGGTGGACATCGAGGAGATCCGGGCCGTGCTCCCGCCGCCCGTGCCCGGGGCGTGAGTCCACAGCTTCCTGCCGCCGCCTGGATGGCCGTCGTGATCGCGCTCGTGGTCGGTTGTCAGACGGGAAAGCCCAAGGTGGTGGTGAGCGGCCTGAGCTTCGAGCCGGCGTCGGAGTGGGTGGTCGTGGAACCGACCTCCAGGTTCCGGGTGGCGCAGTACGAGCTTCCTTGGGACGGGCGCAGCGCGGAGCTTGTCATCTTCCATTTTGGTCCTGGCGGCGCCGCCAAGGTGGAGGACAATATCGCGCGCTGGCGCTCGCAGGTGCGTCGCGAGAAAAAGCGGTTGGACCCGGCCAAGGCGGAGGTGACCCACGAGGAGTACGGCGGCATCGTGGTCGACTGGGTCGATCTGGAGGGTACGTACGTAGCGGAGACCTTCCCGGGCAGTGGCAAGCACCACGAGGACCGCGGGTTTCGGGTGCTCGCGGCGGTCGTGCAGACCCGAGGTGGCCCCTACTACGTGAAGTTGGTCGGGCCCGAGTCGGTCGTGGACCGGTGGTCTGGCAGCTTTGCCAACCTGTTGGCGTCGTTTGAGAACGCGCCCGTCGACGAGGCCTCAGGCCTCGAACATCCCTAGCCCCCTGGCTCCTTTCCGATGTCATAACCCACCAATCCGCCCGTCAGAGGCAATGGTGGCGATGGAGTCACCCAACGACGGAGCGGGTCATGATCGGAGACGGTGGCATCTTTGGCATAGCGGTGATCTTGTTGGGACTCATCACAATGGTCGCTGGCGTCGCCGCCGCGGTCTGGCCCGGGCACCGCAGCCGGGGCGTGGCGCTGTTCTTCGTCTTTGGGACCATTCTGCTGGGCCTCGTGGGGACCGGTGTCGGCATGTATGAGGCCAGCGGCATCACGAGCAGCGTGAGCCTCCTCGGCCGCGCTCTTGGGATCGCGCTTGTTCCGACGACGCTCGCCGCAGGGATGGCGTTGCCCACGGTCGTGCTCCTCGGAATCAGCCGCGCTCGCCAGCGGGTGCCGTCGCGGATCTGATCCCCGTGACCACCGGCGTGCTGCCTTGTACGATGGCGGCATGACAGTGTTTCTCTCCATCCTGCCTGCGCGGCGCAATCTGCGCGCCGCCGCGTTTGTCGGGTCAGCCCTCGTCGCGGCGTTTGCGGTGGTCCATGCGGGGTGCTCGACCCCACCTCCCTCGCCGCCGACCGAGTCGAAGCCCGCGGCGGTGGTGCCGCGCGTCGTGGACCGGGTGTTTGTCCCCGCTGGGCGCGAGCCCCCGGTGGTCCGGGACGACCTCAGCGAGATGCGCAAAGCGCGTGTGCTGCGCGTGCTGACCCATCGGCGGCCGGCGTCGAGCCTGGGCCGGACTGGCTCTCCGCTGGACCGGGAGCTTGCGCTCGTGGAGATCTTCGCGCGGTCGCAGGCGATGGCGGTTCGCTTTGTGAACGTCGATCGGCGCGCGGACCTCATGCCCGCGTTGCTGGCCGGCAAGGGGGACATGATCGCCGCCCAGTTCACGGTGACGCCCTCGCGCGCCGACCGCGTCGCGTTTGCCGCCCCAATCCGCTACGTCGAGGAGCTCGTCGTGGCACCCGCAGCGCAGAAGGCCGGCCCGCGCGATGTGCAGGGCCTGGCCGGCCGTGAGATCTGGCTGCGTCCGTCCTCGAGTTTTGCCGAACACCTGGATGCGATGAGGCTCGAGCCCGCGCCCACCGTGCACCCCATCGACGAGACCGCGGACCCGCACACCGTCCTCTACCGGGTGGGCACGGGCGAGTACGCGTTGTCCGTGGCGGACTCCGACGTGGTCGAGTCCTACCAAAGCTACCGAGACGACTTGCGGGTGGTGGGACCCCTGCGCGAGCAAGTGCCGATCGCCTGGGCCACGCGCCCGTCCTCCAAGGAGTTGAGGGAAGCGATCGGCGCGTTTGTGACGCAGTACGTGGAGGTCTACGCCGGCCCCGCCGCGTTCGAAGGGGATCTGGACGCGATTCGGAAGCGGGGGATTCTGCGCATCGCCATGCCCAATAACAGCCTCAACTACTTCTTCTTCCGGGGGGCCCCGCTCGGGCACCAATACATCCTCGGTCTGCGTTTGGCGCGCGAACTTGGTGTGCGCCTGGAGGTCGTCGTGGCCCGACGTCAGGCCGATCTGCTTCCCCTGCTGCTCAGCGGTCGCGCGGACCTGGTGGCCGGAACACTGACGGACACCACGCAGCGCCGGGACGCGGTGGACTTTTCCCTGCCCCTGGCGCGGGTCGATGAGCTGCTCGTCCAGCCTCCGGGCGAGCCGCTCATCACGTCGGTGGAGCAGCTCGCGGGGCGGGAAGTGCACGTGCGACGCACCTCGTCCTACTGGGAGACGCTGGCCGGACTGCAGGCCACGGTGCCCGGGCTTGAGGTGGTCGCGGCGGACAGCGATCTGGAGACGGAGCAATTGATCGATCTTGTGGCTGCAGGCGAGCTCCCCGCGACGGTGGCCGATTACGACATCTACCATCTGGGGCTGGGCACACGCGCAGACGTGCAGACTGGGTTGGTGCTCGGCCACGGCAGGGAGCGCGGCTACGCCATGCGCAAGGATTCACCGTTGTTGAAGGAGGCCGTAGACTCCTTTGTCGTCTCCGTGCGCGGCCGCTCGCGCGACAACCGTGGGCTGGCGGACCGACTCGCGCCTGCGCCCACGCCTCCGGGTGACCTGAGCCCGTATGACGCGATTGCCCGGAAGTATGGGGCGCAGTTCGGCGTCGACTGGAGGCTCGTGGTCGCGGTGATGAAGGTGGAGTCTGGCTTCCGGGCTGACCATCGCAACGCGCTCGGTGGTCTGGGACTGATGGGGGTGATGCCACACACGCTCGCGCGGCTCGGGCTCCGGGGAGCGGACCTTCGGGCGCCCGACCCGGCTGTACGCGCGGGGACGCAGCGTCTGGGTCGCATTCTGGGCCGGCTGGATCCTGCGCTGGACCCGGTGCAGAGGCGGCGGATGGCGCTGGCGGCGTACCATGTGGGCGAGGAGCACCTGACCGATGCGCGGAAACTCGCCCGACGGCTGCACCTGGACGACGGCGTCTGGGACGAGAACGTGGAGCAGGCGCTGTTGCTCAAACGCAATCCGTCCTATGCGGGCGAGACGCGGTTTGGCTACTGCCTGGGCGCCGACGCCCGCGACTATGTCATCGCGGTCGAGCGGGAGTTGGCGAGCTTCGCGGCGTCCACGGCGCAGTAGCGGAGATTGTGCCGCGCGGCGCCGTCTGTTCAAATACCGGCGTGGGCCACAACGCTTTTGACATCACCATCCGCGCGCTGGAGTGCCAGCAATGCGCCGCGCCGGTCAGCGCGCCCAAAGGCGGCGGCCAGGTGGCCTGTGACTATTGCGGGGCGGTCAATCTCGTGGTCACGCGCGGCGTCGACGCGCCGAGTGCCACGTCGTCGCTCGCGGACGATGTGCTGCGCCTGTCCCAGCTCAAATCCCAATTGGAGCATCCGGTCACAGGTCATGCGTACGACCTGAGCAGGCCGCCCGCCGGGCTGGGACTGCACACCTCTACGGCCGCCTTGGACGCCGTGTGGCGCGGGCTGCGGGCTGACGCCGAGTCCGCCCAGACCCCCGCAGCCCAGCACAAGATGTGCTGGGTGGTGATGACGCTGGCGGATCGGCGGCTGAGCGCGGGAAAGGCTCTGGAATCCCGTGCGATCCTGGAGACCGCGCTCGATCTCCTCGCCGACGCAGGCCATCGGCATCTGGTGCGCTGTCGTCTGGTCACGGAAGCCGTCATGGAGGGAGAGCACGACGCCGCGGCTGGGTGGTTGGCGGAGTGCGATCCAAACACGGAGGTGCTCGAACTCGACTCGACCTACCGTGAGGCCGCCGCGCGGGTTCGCCTGGCGCATCGCGATTGGGAAGGTGTGCTGGCGATCACCGGTCGCACCCATCACGACATCCCCGTGCATCCGGATCACCACCGCGACGTGGCCTACATCCGCCTCCACTGCCTGGAGCAGTCAGGCGCGGCCGGCGAGGCCCACCGCCTGCTGCGGGAGCTTGTGGCGCAGTACGGCGAGGAGACCACGCTGGCCGGCCTGGAGTCCCAGGGGCTTGCGCCGCGCAGCGTCCAGAACCAGCGGTCACAGGCCCAGCGCTACGCCGCCCAGGAGGAGCGGGACGACCTGCGCCAGCGTTTTGCGCAGCTGGCTGCACGCCCCGAGCGTGCGTTCTCCTTCTTTGGGAGCGTGCGGCGAGTGTTCATCACCGCGCCGATCTGGGCCACTGTCTTCTTCTTTCTCGTGTTGATTCCTCGCTGCTCCTTTGATGTGGACCCGCTGCTCGGCGTGCACGGTTACGCCCTGTGTCCGCTGGCCTGCAAGGGCTGCGACGGGCCGCTGCGGGTGGTCACGCACTGGAACCAGACCGGTCCGGGGGAGTGGACATCCAACGGGCCGCAATATTTCTGCTCGTCGAAGTCCAACGGCGTGGCGAACATGTCCGCCGAGGAGCTGGATCGGCGTCGGTCGAGTCTGGCCAGGTACGAGTTGCACTGGTCACCGGCGGCGGCGAGCTGGCTTGTCCTCCTGGTGGTCGCGTTTCCGTGGGCCGTGATTCTGGCGATGTCTGCGCATGTCGTGCGCGCCCGGCGGCGGGGACGTGTCGAGCGTGAGCTCGCCGGTCTGGCCGAGGCCCTCGGGCGCGAGGTGCCAGAGGTGGACCGCCCGGGCTTCCTCGGGTTCCTCGTGCGCGGCGCGGCGCTGGTCATCCTGGTGCTCGCGGTCGTGGCCATCGCGCTGTCGGAGGTCGGGTTTCACCACCTGGTGCCGTAGCGGGAGCGCCAGGAGCGGGGCTGTCAGTGTAACCGCGCGCGCCCCGTGGCGGTTGCTTTGCGCGGGCGCTCGCGGTACCCAAATTGGCCGCGGTCCTGTGCCACTGCGGAATGGCAGCAGCGTCTGGGTCGTTTGTGTCGCCAGCGCAGCACAATATTGAGAGCGTCCATGAGCACCCAAACCGTCCAATCTCTGCCTGCGGCAAAGTTCGTCGATCCTTTCCTGACAGCCAAGGGCGAGGTCCGCGCGGAGGTCGGCCTCACCGGGCTCGATACGCTGTGGTTCAACACCGGCACGCTGTGCAACATCGAGTGCCTGAACTGCTACATCGAGTCGAGCCCGACCAACGACCGGCTGGTGTATCTGACCCTGGACGACGTGAAGGGGTACCTGGACGAGATCGAGCGGGACAACCTCGGGACGCGGGAGATTGGGTTCACCGGCGGGGAGCCGTTCCTGAACCCGGCGATGGTGGACATCGTCGCGGAATGCCTTGGGCGCGGATTCGAGGTCATGGTGCTTACCAACGCCATGCGTCCGATGATGCGCAAGCGCGTCAAGGCGGGGCTGGTGGCGCTGCCGGCTGCGCACAAGAAGCGGCTGACGTTCCGGGTGAGTCTGGACCACTTCACGGCCCCGTTGCACGACAAAGAGCGCAACAAGGCGGGCGCCTTTGAGGAGGCGCTGGTAGGCCTGGGCTGGCTGCGCGACGAGGGTTTTGCGCTCCACATCGCGGGGCGTTCCTGCTGGGGTGAAGACGATGTGTCCGCGCGCGCCGGGTACGCGGCGCTCTTCGCAGAGCAGGGTCTGCCGATCAACTCGGAGAACCACGCGGAGCTCGTCATCTTTCCGGAGATGGACGAGACCGTGGACGTGCCGGAGATCACCGTGGACTGCTGGGGGATCTTGAACCTCAGCCCGGACGCGATGATGTGCGCGACCAGCCGCATGGTGGTCAAGCGCAAGGGCGCCGAGTCGGCGGCCGTCGTGGCCTGTACCCTGCTTCCGTACAGCGAGGAGTTCGAGCTCGGCGCCAGCCTCAAGGACGCCAGCGGAGCCGTGAAGCTCAACCACCCCCATTGCGCCAAGTTCTGCGTATTGGGCGGCGGCTCCTGCTCTGCCTGAGAGGGTTTCCCTGCCTGATTCTTTGGCGCCTCCCACTCTGGCTCGCATACTGAGACTGGAGGGGGAGAAGCATGCTTGGGGCGTTGCCGCTCAAAGATCTGGCGCTTGGCTTTGGACCGGCCGCAGTGGGCCTGGTTGCCGTCACCATCGCGATCCAGCAGGCGTTGTTGCCGGCCAGCACGGCCGGCGTGGTTCACGTCGTTGCGGCGGTGATCTTCGCGGCCGCGGCGCTGATGGCGCTGCGCTTTTCCCGCGCCCGCGCGCTCCTCGTCATTGCCTGGATGGCGTGTCTCTACGCGTGGCGGGCGGGTCTGGGACCAGCCTGGATTCCCGACTCTCCGTTGCTGCTTCCCTCTGTGGCGCTGTGCACGCCGGTGGTGTTTGCGTTGGTGGCGTCGGCCCGCGAGCGCGGGATTTTCAGCGTGGCGGCGGGCATCCAGGCCGGCGCGCTTGCGCTCGCGCTGGCCATTTTTGGACGGTGGGTGGCCACCCGCGGCGCGGCGACGATCATGGGTTTCGAGGTCGCCGTGGTCCCGGAACTTGGTCCGGTGGCCGGGCGCCTCACCACACTGCTGACGGTGGCTGCGGCCCTCCTGGTCTTGGGTCTCTGGGTTCAGCGGCGGACGCCGCTGCTCGCCGGTGTGGTCGGGGCAGTGCTTGCCTGCGGCGCCGCGCTGGCGCTGCCCGCGTCCCAGGGACCGCTCTACCTGGTCCTCGGGGCGGTCATCGTGTTGATCGCCTTGGTGGAGACGTCGTACGGCCTGGCGTTTCGGGACGCGCTGACCCGCCTGCCCTCGCGGCGGGCGCTGGACGAGGACTCGGACAAGCTGCCGCGCCGGTTCGTGGTCGCCATGGTGGACATCGATCATTTCAAGAAGCTCAACGACCGCCACGGGCACGATGTGGGCGACCAGGCGCTGGCCGCGGTGGCTTCCGTGCTGGCTGGGGTCGGGGGCGGCGGACGCGCCTACCGCTACGGCGGCGAGGAGTTCGTGATCGTGTTTCCGCGCCGTCGAATGGACCGGGTGGAGGCGACGGTGGAGGCGCTGCGCAAGCGCATCCAGGACCGGAGAATCCGGGTTCGCGGGACCAAGGCGTCCGGGTCGAGCCTGAGTGTCACGGTCTCGATTGGCGTGGCAGCCGCCGGTCCGGAGCTGCGCGGGTTTGAGCGGGTGCTCAAAGCGGCGGACAAAGCGCTCTACCGCGCAAAACGGGGTGGCCGAAACCAGGTCGCGACCTGAGCGGCACGCCTGGTGCCGATGGGCGGCGTGCCAGCCAACGCCTGGGCTGAGCGGCTACAGGTTCTCGATGTAACCGATGAATCCCTGGATGTTCTCGTCGGACCACGGCTCGCGCCCGAGCGGCATCTGGCTGCCGCCGCCGCCGACATCGTTCTGGGTCCCGAGCAGTTTGTGCAGGATGTAGCTCTGGTCGGGTTGTCCGGGCTCGATGTAGTTGAGCGGGCTCGACGACTGGATTCCGATTGTCGTCGCGACGAAGTCGTCCAGAGTCAGGCCCCCAGATTGGTCACCGCCGATGTGGCAGAATCCGCCGCTGCACCCGTTTGTGAACAGAGCCTGCATCTCCTGCTCGGTGAACGGCGCCACCTCCCGGAAGCACGGCGGGTTGGGTTGTCCGGGGGTGCCCGCGTGCTCCTGGCCCGGCTCCGCTTCGAAGTAGATCTCGGTGCCGAGGCACCAATTGCTGCCCAAATTGTTGAGCAGGAAGTCGTTCGATCCCGGATCGAGCTGGATGGTGGCTTGCGCCGCGTTCGGGAAATCGCCGCCGTCGTCGTAGGCAACGGAGTCCAGGATGAGGTCCCCGCAGGCCACGGTCAGCGTGTCACCCCCGTTGTTGAGCGAGAAGGTGAAGTTGTGATCGGGCGTCAGGCCACCGTTGATCTCGGGGTTCACATTGCGGGCAAACAGCGCGATGCCACCCGGCGGCAGCACAACGCCTTGGATGTCGGTGGAGATCTGGCTGAGGTCGGACAGTGTACAGCCGTCGAGGGTGAGGGTGCGGCCGGTGGTGTTGAGCAGCTCGAACCACTCTGCGCTGCCCTCGTTCAGAGGCGTATTGGTGTCGTACATGATCTCCGTGAAGATGATGTCGCCCTCGTTCTCCGGGGGCACAGGCAGGCAGTTGGGGGCGTCGAGGCAGGCCAGATCCTCGCAGTCGATCGCCCCGTTGTCGTCGTCGTCTACACCGTTGTCGCAGATCTCAAGCACCTGCACCCCGCCGCAGGGGCCGAGGGCCACGTTGAGCGTGTAGTCGCCGCGGCTGAAGTCGGAGAATCCGTCCACGTAGACGAAGTAGGTGGTACCGGGCTCCGCGGTGATTTCGACGCGGGACTGGAGAATGTTGTCGTCTACATCGTCGTTGCACCCGACCTCAGCGCCCACCACGCAGTCGTCCGCGCGCACGTACAGAACGGTGTCATAGTCCGATCCGATGGTGTCGAGGCACACGATGGTGGGTTCGCCGTTGACCTGGAAGCCGTAGATGACTTCGCCGCCGTTGCCGCCGCACTGGCCCTGGTGGTTGTTCGGGGCGGCGTCGTTGTTGCCCAGGAACGCGCCCTCACGGTCGATCGGGAGCGGGTTGGTGCACAGTCCGGGCACGCAGGCCGGGAAATCCACGCAGGCGATGTCGGCGCAATCGGTCTGGCCGTTGAAGTCGTCGTCCTGGCCGTTGTCACAGATCTCGTCGACCGGCTGCTGGTCGCAGGGCGTGAAGCGGATGTTGAGGTCGTAGGGGCCGGCCGCGCCGTTGAAACCGTCCACAAATACGAAGTAGGTCGAGCCGGGCGTCGCCGTGAACTCCACCTGTGATTGGACGGGGCCAAAGTCGTCGTTGCAGATCAGGTCGTCGCCCTGGCAGTCGTCCTCACGGACGTAGAGGACCGTATCAAACTCCGTGCCGATGGTGTCGATGCAGACGGTCTGCTCCTCGTTCACGCCAAAGGCCCAGACCTCCTCGGGTCCGTCCAGGTTCTGACAACTGGGGTTCTGGTTGTTGGCGCGTCCCGAGGTGTCCCCGTTCAATGTGCCGAGCCGGTCGATGATGCGCGGCTGCTCGCAGGTTCCGTCATCCGGGATGCAAATGGGCTGACCAACACACTCGGCGTCGTCGCAATCGACGTCGCCATTGTCGTTGTCGTCGATCCCATTGTCGCAGATCTCGGCCTGGGGCTCCGGCTCGCACGGACCGATCGCCACGTTGAGGACGTAGGCACCACGGGCGCCGTCGTTGAAGCTGTCGAGGTACACAAAATAGGGCACTCCGCCCGTCGCCTGGAGCTCGACCTGGGACTGAAGGTTCTGGATGCCCACATCGTCGTTGCAGGCGACCTCGGTGCCGTCCGCACAGGTCGCTTCCTTGATGTGCAACACCGTGTCGAATTCGCTGCCAAGGGTGTCGATGCAGACCATGCCGTCGCCGTTGAGCTGGATGGCGTAGACCACGTCGGCTCCGCCGTCGCCGCCGCACTGGCCGGCCCCATCGTCGGTCGCCTCGAGATTGTCCCCCTCGAAGGCTCCCTCGCGGTCAATGATGATCGGGTTCGTGCAGAGGCCGGGCACGCAGGCGGGGAAGTCGGCGCAGTCGGTGTCGGCGCAATCCACGTCGCCATCAAAGTCTTCGTCTACGCCGTTGTCACAGATCTCTGCCTCTGGCTCCTGGTCGCAGGGCGTCAGGCGGATGCTGAGGCTGTAGGTGCCCTGGTTTCCAAGGAACGAGTCCACGAACACAAAGTACGTGGTCAGCGCGGTCGCCTGGAACTCGACCTCCGACTGCGGGTTTTCGGGGAACGCGATGTCGTCGTTGCAGGCGACCTCGGTTCCGTCGGCGCAGGTGTCCTGTCGGACGTGCAATACGGTGTCGAACGACGAGCCGTTGGTGTCGAGGCAGACCGGCGTATCCTGGGCG
>CALBXO010000019.1 GCA_937890335.1 uncultured Pseudomonadota bacterium
GTTGTTCGCGGGGCCGTTGTTGGCGCCGTTATTGCCGTTGTTGCCGTTGTTCGCGGGGCCGTTGTTGGCGCCGTTGTTGCCATTGTTGGCGCCATTGTTGGCACCGTTGTTGGCGCCGTTGTTGGCGGCGTCGCCTCCGTCGTCTTCACCACAGGCGACGGCGAACAGCAACAGGGCGGCGGCGAGCAGGGGCGCGATGCGTGCCAGCATGATCCTTTCTCCTTTGATGTGGACCTCGTTGTGTAGGACAGTTCTAACGGTCATGGCATTGCGAGTCCACATCGACGGTGGCCACACCGACCCGGTCTATCTGCGCGCGCTTCGCGAGGCGCTCCGCGCCACCGTGGACCTGTCCGTTGGTGACGCCCCCGACGATCTGGCGCACGTAGCGTGTCTGGTGTCCGGGTGGCCGGACGAGGGCCTGCTGGACGCAGCCGCTGGCCTGCGCAGCGTGGTGATTCCGTTTGCAGGGCCGCCCGCCCGCACCTTGCGCGTCCTCCAGGGGCGCGGTCTGCGGATCTTCAACCTCCACCACAACGCGAGCGCGGTGGCCGAGATGGCGCTGGCGCTCCTGCTCGCCTGCGCGAAGTGCGTGGTTCCGATGGATTCGGCGCTCCGCCAGGGCGATTGGCGCCCGCGCTACGGTGAGGACCCCGGCGCCTCGCTCGCCGGGCGACGTGCCCTCGTGCTCGGCTACGGCGCAATCGGTAGCAGAGTGGGCGGTCTCCTGCGGGCGTTTGGCGTGACCGTAACTGGGATCCGTCGGACCGCCCGCGACGGCTGCCATGGTGTGGACGACTTGCCGAACCTCCTGCCAGCAGCCGATGTGCTGGTTGTCGCGCTTCCGGGTACCGCGGCCACCGAGGGTCTGCTCGGCGCGCCCGAGATCGCTGCACTTCCGCGTGGGTCCATCGTCGTCAACGTGGGGCGCGCACGCGTCATTGACGAGGGCGCGCTCTACGAGAGCCTGCGCACGGGCCACCTGCACTCGGCAGGCCTCGATGTCTGGTATCGCTACCCGCGGGAAGAGGAGGATCGCGCGAGCACGATGCCCTCAAGCCAGCCCTTCCACGAGCTCGACAACGTGGTGCTCAGCCCGCACCGCGCCGGCCACGGGGCCGCCGTGGAGGAAGAGCGCGGCAGACAGCTCGCCTCACTGCTCAACCTGCTGGCTTCAGGCGGGGAGCCGGACACGCAGGTCAACCTGGCCGAGGGCTATTGACGGCCGCTTTGGATCGCGAGGTCCGGCGCCGACATGCCCCGGTGGGTGCGAGGGCGACGTGGCCGACGCCCAGCTCGGCGCCGACCGGGGCTACCGGCGCCAGGCGAGGAGGCCGAGGAGCAGGAGCAGGGGCCAGGCGTCGGAAGGCGAGGCCGGTGTGACGGCGCAGCCTTTGTTTCCGGAGCCTGTGGAGGTGACGTTCGGATCGTCGGGCTCACCGTTGTTCGCGTCCACGTTCGAGCACGCGTCGCCGACGCCGTCGGAGTCCGTGTCCTCCTGGTCAAAATTGGCGACCTCCGGGCAGTTGTCTCCGTCGTTGGCGACGCCGTCGCCGTCCACGTCTTCGTCGCAGGCATCTCCCTCCAGATCCTGGTTCTGATCGGCCTGGTCGGTGTTTTCGTCGACGGGGCAGTTGTCGTCGCCGTCAGCAACACCGTCGTTGTCGTCGTCGTCGTCGCAGATGTCGCCGTTGCCATCCGCCTCGTTGTCGGCCTGGTCGGTGTTCACGACGAGGGGACAGTTGTCGTCCACGTCCGCGATGCCGTCGCCGTCGTCGTCGTCGTCGCAGGCGTCGCCGCTCCCGTCGCCGTCGGAGTCGAGCTGGTCGGAGTTGGGAGCGTCAGGGCAATTGTCTGCGCGGTCGAGAATCTCGTCGCCGTCTCGATCTTCCTCGCAGGCGTCGCCCACGCCGTCGTCGTCCAGGTCGAGCTGGTCGGGGTTGGGGGTGAAGTCGCAGTTGTCGTCGGCGTCGTCGACTCCGTCGTTGTCGTTGTCCGTGTCGCAGGCGTCGCCGAGGCCGTCGTCGTCCAGGTCCTCCTGGCCTCGGTTGGCGGTCATGGGGCAGTTGTCGTCTTCGTCGAGGATCGCGTCACCGTCCACGTCGGTGTCGCACGCGTCGCCGATGCCGTCTTCGTCCTGGTCCTCCTGCTCCGGGTTGGCCTCGTTGACGCAGTTGTCGTCCTCGTTGAGGACGCCGTCGTTGTCGCGGTCCGTCTCACAGGCGTCGCCGAGGCCGTCCTCGTCGGTGTCGCGCTGCGATGGGTTGGCGACCAGGGGACAATTGTCGGAGCCGTCGAAGATGAAGTCATTGTCGTCGTCGTCGTCGCAGGCGTCCCCCTGCTCGTCGCCGTCGGTGTCGAGCTGGTCGACGTTGACGACGGCGATGCAATTGTCGGCAGCGTTCACGATGCCGTCGTTGTCCACGTCCACATCGCACGCGTCGCCCATGCCGTCCCGGTCCGAATCGGCCTGGTCCGGGTTTGCAACAAGGGGACAATTGTCGTCCACATCGGGCAGCGCGTCGTTGTCCGAGTCTGCGTCGCAGGCATCGCCGAGGCCGTCGTTGTCGACGTCTGCCTGGTCGGCGTTGGGCGTGAACTGGCAGTTGTCGTCGGCGTCCAGCACGGCGTCGTTGTCGTCGTCCTCGTCGCATAGGTCTCCGTCGCCGTCGAAGTCAGCGTCGGCCTGGGCCCCGTTGGGCACCAGAGGGCAGTTGTCGTCCACGTCGGGGATGAGGTCGTTGTCTGCGTCGAAGTCGCACGCGTCACCCTCGCCGTCCTCGTCCACGTCGGCCTGGTCGGGGTTGGCGATGAGCGCGCAATTGTCTCGCTCGTCTGCGATGCCGTCGTTGTCGTCGTCGTCGTCGCAGGCGTCTCCCTGTTGGTCGTTGTCTGTGTCGACCTGGCCCGGGTTTTCGGCGAGCGGGCAGTTGTCGTTGTCGTCGAGGACGTTGTCGTTGTCGTCGTCGTCGTCGCACAGGTCGCCGAGGAGATCGCGGTCGTTGTTGGCCTGGTCCGCGTTGGCGATGAGGGCGCAGTTGTCGAGTCCGTCGCGCACCCCGTCGTTGTCGTCGTCATCGTCGCAGAGGTCCCCGAGTTCGTCGTTGTCGTTGTCGCGCTGATCGGTGTTCGCGATGAGCGGGCAGTTGTCGAGCTCATCGCGCACGTTGTCGTTGTCGTCGTCTACGTCGCAGACGTCGCCAAAGCCGTCGTCGTCCGTGTCGCGCTGGTCCACGTTGGGGATCAGCCTGCAATTGTCGGCCTGGTCGGGCACCGAGTCGTTGTCGTCGTCGGTGTCACAGACATCGCCGCGGAGATCGGAGTCGGTGTCGAGCTGGTCGCCGTTGGGTACCAGGTGGCAGTTGTCGTCGGCGTCGGCCACGTTGTCGCCGTCGTCGTCGGGGTCGCACACATCGCCAATCTCGTCGTCGTCCGTGTCGACCTGGCCTGGGTTGGGGTCCAGGCGGCAATTGTCGTCGTCGTCGCCGACGCCGTCGCTGTCCACATCACCAGCGCACAGGTTTGCCTGCTGTGGGTTGAACCGGTAGGGGCAGTTGTCGTCCCCGTCGGCGACACCGTCGTTGTCGTCGTCGTCGTCACACGCGTCGCCGATCTCGTCCTCGTCGAAATCGGCCTGGTTCGGGTTGAAGACCAGCGGGCAATTGTCCACGTCGTCCGGGTGTGTGTCGCGGTCCGTGTCGAAGGGCAGCACGTTGATGACTACGAGCTCTTCGTCGCTGAGACCGGGGGTGTCTGTGACGCGGACGGTGACCTCGTACCGTCCGGCTGTGCCGCGCGCGGGCCGCCAGGTGAACTCGCGGGTGCGGGTGTCGAACGCGGCGCCGTCGGGCAGTCCCTCCGCGCGGTACAGGACGTCGTCTCCGTCAGGGTCTGCCGCGGCCACGATGAAGCTCAGCTGCATCTCTTCCACGATGGTCTGGGCGCCGATCTCGGCGAGAACCGGCGGACGGTTCTGGGCGATGAGGGAGTAGCGGTTCACCGTGGGAGTTCCGCGCATGTCGCCCGTCATCGTTGTGGTGACCCGCGCGTACCGGGCTTCCGGAAGGTTCAGGGCGTAGCTGTTGACCCCGGCGGTCAGAGAGAAGGTCGTGGCGCCAAGGATTGTGTCGCGGTCGTTGCTGACCTCAACGAGCACGGACGCGCCGGTGTTTGGGCTGATGAGAACGTCCGCCTGGAGCGCGCCCCAGAGTGCGTTGATACCCTCGTACTCGCGCCAGTCCGACACGTGGGTGCCGGCCGCGGGGTAGTCCTGTTGCTCGCCCATGGCCTCCGCCCACTCCTCGTCGTCAAGCCACCGTCCGTAGACCCGGACCTCGTCCATGAGGGTGTCACCGCGATTCTGGAAGGAGATGCCACGGCCGCCGAGCTGGGGTGTGTAGGCGCCGTGGTCCCCGCCCTCGTTGGGGTTGGCCAAGGTCGGCGATGTGGGGATGTTGGACTCGTTGACGGCCACTGCCGCCACGCCGTCCACCATGACCTGGATGGTGGTCTCGTTGACCCGCACGCCCACGTGGTGCCAGTCCCGGTCTGCAAAAACGTTGGTCCCACCGTACGCGTTGTAGTTGGTCTCGTTCCCGTCCGTGCCGCCCCAGAATCGCACCTGGCCGCTGCTCGTGATGGTGATGGTATAGCCCTGTCGCGGCGCGCAGCAGGATCCAAAGACGAGCACTCCTTGCTCGCCGACGGTGGTCTGCTTGACCCACGCCATGAAGCTGTAGGGTCCATCCTGATCCAGATCATTGACCGGCTGCGCAAGCTGGAGGCGGTCCGTGATGCCGCCGGGCGGGCTGCGCAAGGAGAAGTTCCCGAACCGGGCGTCGGTGGAGAAGGCGGTGAGGCCAAAGAGAGTGCCGTTGTTCTGCTCGGGGTTGGAGCCCCGGTCGATCACCTGCCCCTCGCCCTCTTCGAACGTGTAGTAGAGGCGGTCGGGCACGGGTCCGCCGGACCCCGCCAGCGTCAGGCGATCGGCCTGCGTGTGCGTGCCGTTGTGGGCCCCACTGTCCCAGTCCTCGGCGGTCTCCCAGTCGATTCTGGGTTGGGCGGTCGCCACAGTGGGCAGGAGCGTGCACAGACACAGAGCCGCGGCGGCGGCGAGCGCGATTCTACGCATGAAGTGGTCTCTCGAGTCGGGGTCCGAGAACAAACTACCGTCAGCTCTGGGCAGCGGCAAACGACTGCTGGGTGCGGCGGGCGTTGTGGTCCGCCTTGAAATGGACGCAGGCAGCGATGGCCTCGCGCACCGGCTCCGAGTAGCCAAAGTAGTCCATCGCCAGCGCCGGGTCGCTGTAGAGGTCCGACACCTCGGGCTCGACCGGAATCCGGGCCGGATCCAGCCACCACCGCGTGAACCCATATTCTTCGTGGTGCGCGTCGTAGATGGCGGTACCGGGGAAGGGGACCAGGACGCCGCGGTTGTTGAAGAAGTCCGTGTCTGGCGCGAGCGTCTCCATGAAGTCGCGGGTGCGAAGCAGCGCGTCGACGCCTTCGCCGGGGAAGCCGAACATGAAGTTGACCACTGTGATCATGCCGGCCGCGCGGGCTGCTCGGACGGCGTCGCGCACGCGCTCAGGCCGCACGCCCTTGCCAATGCGCCGCAGCACGTCCAGGTCACCGGACTCGAGGCCAAAATTGATCGCGACGCACCCCGCGCGCCGCATCATCGCCAGATCCTTGGCCCTGACCATGTTCCCAGGGGTGATGCAGGTCCAGGTACAACCGCGTAGCACTGGGTCAATCTCAATGGCCGCACACAGCGCCTCCAGGCGAGGCTTGCCGGCGGTGAATGCGTCGTCAAAGAAGGGAAAGTGCCGGACCCCGTGGGCCTGCGCCAGCCCTCGCATCTCCGCGATGACGTTGTCCGACGAGCGCCACCGGTAGGCGCGTCCGGTGACGTAGTTGGCGCAGAACGTACACCGCGCGGGGCACCCGCGGCTGGTCATCATGCCGCCGGGCACCACCGTGATGTCCGGGTGGTATTGGCGCGGGTCGTAGCACCCCTCGCTCGTGTGCGGGAAGTGGAGTGCGTCCAGGTCCTCAATCGCCTCCTGCGTGTGGACCCCGCTGGGTCGAACGCCGTCGTCGACCGCATTCGCAAGCTCCAGGATGACCAGCTCCCCCTCGCCTTTGACCGACACATCAAAGCCTCGCCCGAGCGGTTCCTCCGGCACAATCGTGGGGTGTGGGCCTCCCGCCACAAGCAAAGCCCCCAGCCCTCCCAGACGCCGCGCGAGCCGGTACCCAGTGAGCGCGTTGTAGGTGAACAGGGTCATCCCGATGAGATCGGGCCGGAACTCGGCGGCGACGGCGTACGCGTCGTCCTCGGACAGTGTGGAACAGACGGCGGCGAGGTCCAGGCAGACGACCTCATGGCCGTGCGCCAACAGGGACGCGGCGATGTATTGCTGGCCGAGGTACGGGGCACCAAGCCTCTGGGGCAGCACCGGTACGATGAGGAGAACGCGAGCCATGTTGGTACCCTACCAGAAAAAGATGCTTGCACGTTAGATGCGACATGCATATATGCATAGTGCATCGAAGGGGGGCGCAGTGGCGAAAACGACCAGGAAGGCTCGGCTCGAAGAGGAGTTCCTGCAGGGGTACGACCCGAACCGTTACGAACGTCCCAGTGTCTCTGTGGATGTGGCGGTGCTGTCGGCCCGCGATGGGGCGCTCCACACGGTCCTCTACCGGCGCGAAGGCCCACTGTTCGCGGACGCGTTTGCGCTGCCGGGCGGGTTTGTGGGGATGAACGAGTCGCTCGACGCCGCTGCCCGGCGGCTCCTGCGCGACAAGGGTGGACTGGAGGGCGTGTTCCTCGAGCAGCTCTACACGTTTGGCGCCCCCGATCGGGACCCGCGGATGCGGGTTGTCTCCGTGGCCTACTACGCGCTCGTTGACCACACCCGTGGTCTCGCCGGGCCGGGTCAGATCTGCCGCTTGGTGGTTCCCTGGGAGGGCGAGACAGGAGGGCCCGTGGAGGCCGTGGGTCCCGATGGTGACGAGGTTGAGTTCGCTTTTGATCACGCGGACGTGCTGGGCCTGGCGGTCAAGCGAATCCGCGGCAAGCTCGGCTACACGCCCATCGGTTTCCAGCTCCTGCCCGAGAGCTTCACATTGCGCGACCTGCAGGAGGTGCACGAGACGGTGCTCGGTCGCGAGCAGAACAAGGATTCCTTCCGCAGAAGGATGCTTCAGAGCGGCCAGCTTGAGGCAACCGGCGAGCGGCAGCTCGGCGTCGGGCACCGGCCGGCTGAGCTCTATCGATTCGTACGTAGGTCGGCCATCTAGTCCGGTCCTGGTGTTCCTGCACAGCGACATTGACGAGGGGCCGGCGGCAACTCGTCAATGTCACTGTGCAGGAACACCAGCGGCCGCGTTCTCCCGAAGGCTGACAAAGGTCAGTCGCAATCCGGCAGGCGCGGCCAGCTCGCGCCCACATCGGCAGTCACGCGCTGCCTCAGCGTTCTTGGAGTTGAATCATGGCTGAGATTCGAAGGTATTGGTTTGTCCATCATCTGCGCTCGGAGCAGAACGCCCATGTGCTGTTGTTCCGCGACGGCCGCCTCATCAAGGCGGGACGGGGGCTCAGTTTCTGGTTCCTGCCGCTGACCGTGAGCGTCGCCGAGGTTCCCGTGGACGATCGCGAGTTGAACTTCCTGTTCCACGGCCACTCATCGGATCACCAGGACATGGTGGTGCAGGGGACCGTGAGTTGGCGCGTGACCCACGCCGAGCTCGTGGCGCAGCGGCTCGATTTCACGCTCGATCTGAACTCGGGGCGGTACAAGCGGGAGCCGCTCGAGCAGCTGGCGGGGCTGCTGTCCAACCAGGCGCAGCGGTTTGCCGAGGCTGCGACCGCGGCGGTACCCGTCCGTGACCTGCTGGAGGCCGGCGTGGGTCCCATTCGGGACGCCGTGACCGACGGGTTCGCTGCCAACAGCGCGCTGCGCGACATGGGGATCGAGGTCAGCTCGGTGCATGTGGCGTCCGTCCGACCGTCGTCAGAGCTGGAGCGGGCGCTGCAGACGCCGGCGCGCGAGTCCATCCAGCAGCGGGCGGATCAGGCGACGTTCCAGCGGCGCGCGACTGCGGTCGAGAACGAGCGGGCCATCGCCGAGAACGAGCTGCACAACCGCATCGAGCTGGCGCGGCGCGAGCAGGCGCTCATCGATCAGCGTGGGCTCAACGCGC
>CALBXO010000020.1 GCA_937890335.1 uncultured Pseudomonadota bacterium
TGGGCGCGCTCAAGACCCTGGGCGAGATTGTGGACTACATGCAGGGGCTGCTCGGTACCGCTGCAGTCGCCGCGGCCGCTCCCGCGCCCGTCGGAGCGCAAACCGCGCCAGTGACGGCGGCCAGCCCGCAGCTGCCCGCGCAGGCGCACGCGGCACCTACGCTGGATCTTCACAGCCTCATGCTCACCGTCGTCGCCGAGAAAACCGGCTATCCAGCAGAGATGCTGGAGCTGGAGATGAACCTCGAGGGTGACCTGGGAATCGACTCCATCAAGCGCGTCGAGATTCTCGCCGCCGTTCAGGACCAGGCCCCCGGCATGCCCGAGGTGGATGCCGCACGTATGGGCGCGCTCAAGACCCTGGGCGAGATTGTGGACTACATGCAGGGGCTGCTCGGCACCCCTGCGGTCCCCTCGGCCACTCCGGCGCCGGCGCCCGTCGCAGCGCATACCGCACCACCGGCGACGGCCAGCCCGCAGGCGCACGCAGCACCCACCCTGGACCTGCACGGCCTGATGCTCTCCGTGGTCGCCGAGAAAACCGGCTACCCGGCGGACATGCTGGAGTTGGAGATGAACCTTGAGGGCGACCTCGGGATCGACTCCATCAAACGCGTAGAAATTCTCGCCGCAGTACAGGACCAGGCCCCCGGCATGCCCGAGGTCGATGCCGCCCGCATGGGCGCGCTCAAGACATTGGGCGAGATTGTGGACTATATGCAGGGGCTGCTCGGCACCCCTGCAGTCCCAGTCACCACAGCAGCGACGCCGGCCGGCCCCATCGTAACGGAGACCGCCATCGCGGCGCCCGCTCTGGATCTGCACGCGCTCATGCTCA
Source organism: uncultured Pseudomonadota bacterium (assembly GCA_937890335.1). Classification (GTDB taxonomy): domain Bacteria; phylum Myxococcota_A; class Bradymonadia; order Bradymonadales; genus CALBXO01. The sequence goes on from CALBXO010000020.1 coordinate 838, forward strand.
CCGTGGTCGCCGACAAGACCGGCTACCCGGCGGACATGCTCGAGCTCGACATGAACCTGGAGGGCGATCTCGGGATCGACTCCATCAAGCGCGTCGAGATTCTCGCTGCAGTACAGGACCAGGCCCCCGGCATGCCCGAGGTAGACGCCGCTCGCATGGGCGCGCTCAAGACCCTGGGCGAGATCGTGGAGTACATGCAGAGTTTGCTTGGTGGCGCCACCTCCGAGGTTGCCCAGCCGTCCGGTCCGGTCGCGGACCTGGCCCACGCAGCTCCTGCGCAGGGCACCACCAAGAAGAACTTTGGGCGCTACACGCTTCAGATGCAGCCGTGCCCGGCGCTGGGGTTGGCCCAGCCGACGCTGCGAAGCGCCCATGAGGTGCTCGTCACACAGAGCGGCTCCGAGTTGACGCAGGCGCTCGTCGCCGAGCTGCAAACGCGTGGCGTCAACGCCGTCGCCACCGACCATGTCCCCGCGGACGCCGGCGCCGTGATCTTCCTCGGCGGGCTCCGGCCCGTCACGGACGCTGAGCAGGCCATCGCCGTCGAGCGCGAGGCGTTCGGCGTGGCCCGCACCCTGGCCCCCGCGTTCACCGAGCGCGGCGGTCTCTTTGTGACGGTCCAGGACACCGGCGGCGCCTTTGGAACCACCGCGTTCTCAGCCGAGCGAGCGTTCCTCGCTGGTCTGCCCGCCCTGGTCAAAACGGCCTCGCAGGAGTGGCCGCAGGCGTCGCTCAAGGCCATCGATCTGGCGTGCGGGTCCGCCCACTTCGCGACGCAGGCGATGGCACTGGCCGACGAGCTGCTCCTCGGTGGCGGCGAGCTCGAGGTCGGCATCGGGTCGGACCTCGGACGCGTGAGTCCTCGGTCGGTGTGGGCACCGGTGGAGACGGCAGACGCCCTCATCGGCAAAGACGATGTGGTCGTCGTGTCCGGCGGGGGCCGCGGTGTCACCGCAGCGTGCGTTATCGAGTGGGCCCGCGACACTGGCGCCCGGTTCGTGCTGCTCGGGCGCTCCTCGCTGGCGCCGGAACCGGCCTGCTGCGCAGCGGCCACCACGGATCCGGAGCTCAAACGCGCGCTGCTGGCCGACGCCAAATCCAAGGGCCTGAAGCTGACCACCACGAGCCTCGGCAAGCAGGTTGCGCGAATCCTGGCCGGCCGTGAAATCCAGGCCACGATCGAGGCCATCGAGGCCGCGGGCGGACAGGCACGCTACTGCTCCGCCAGCGTCACCGACGCCGACGCGCTACGCACCGTGCTGGACGAAGTCCGCAAAGACTGGGGGCCCGTCCAGGCCCTCATTCACGGCGCTGGGGTGCTCGCGGACCGAAAGATCGGCGAACAGACGGACGAAGAGTTCGACCGCGTCTTCGACACCAAGATCGAGGGCCTCCGAACGCTTCTTCAGACGATGTCTGTAGACCCGCTGCGGGTCATCTGCCTGTTCTCCTCCGTGTCCGCGCGCTGCGGAAACAACGGTCAGTGCACCTACGCTATGGCCAACGAGGTCCTGAACAAGATCGCCTGGAGCGAGTCCCGCGCCCGTGGCGGCGACGTGCTGGTGAAGTCACTGGGCTGGGGGCCGTGGGAAGGTGGCATGGTGAGCCCGCAATTGCAGGCCCATTTCGCCAAGCTGGGCGTCCCCATGATTCCCCTCGACGTCGGCGCGCGCATGCTCGCCGACGAGCTGCGGGGCGCACAGCCGGCCCAGGTCGAGATCGTACTCGGTGGCGAACCTCGCGCCGAGGCGCTCATGGTGCAGGGAAGCGAGGCGCGCATTCTGGAGCTGGAAGTTCGGCTCAGCCGCGACACCCACCCCTACCTCGGCGGACACGCCATCGGTGGCAGCGTCGTGGTCCCCGTCGTGCTCGTCCTTGAGTGGTTCAGCCGCGTAGCCCGCGCCTTCCGCTCCGACCTGCACCTGGAGAAGATTGAGAAACTCAACGTACTCAAGGGAATCCAGATTCAGGACTTTGAGGGCCGCGGCGAGCAACTGGTCATCCGTTGCAGGCAGCTCAGCAACGGCCACGGCGCCGTGCTCGGTCTGGAGCTCCGCAACCCTGACGGCGTCGTCCACTACCGGGCACAGGCCCAGATGGTGGAGACGCGACCCTTGGCGTCCACGGACCAGGCACCCAACCTGCCTCTCCAGGATTGGGGCGGCGCACCCATCTACGGCGACGTGCTCTTCCACACGGACCTCTTCCAGGTCATTCAGACGCTCGACGGCGTCAGTGACGACGGAATCTCCGGCACGCTCAACGGCGTGGACAAGGCCAATTGGGGCTGGGAGCGCTGGGATACCGATGTGGCAGCCATGGATGGTGGACTCCAGCTCGTCCTGTTGTGGGCCCGCGCCAAGATGGGCGGGGCCGTTCTCCCCATGAGCATCGGTGAGCTGCGAACGACCGGTGAGCTGCCGCCCCAGGGCCCCATTCGGGCGGTCGCCCACTGCCGGGCAGAGTCCAAGAACCGCGGTGTCGCGGATGTCGTGTTTCACTCCGAGACCGGCGAGCGCTTCGCCGAGCTGCGCGGCATTGAGGTCATCCTGAGGCCCGACTGGCCCATCGCCGAGGCCTGATCCGTGTCTTTCAGTCCCATCGCCATCGTCGGACGCGCCTGCGTCCTGCCGGGGGCCCTCTCGCCCGAGGCCCTGTGGACCCTCGTGCGCGAGGGGCGCAACTGCATCGGCGCCGTCCCTGCTGACCGCTGGCGAGCGACCGCTGCGGACGTCCTGTGCGCACCGGACGAGGACGCGGCCAACCGTTCCTGGTCGGACCAGGGCGGCTATGTCTCCGGGTTCTCCGGCGTGTGGGACCCCTCTGGCTTTGCGGTCGCCGAGGCAGACCTCGCCGGGCTGGACCCCCTGTTTCACTGGGCGCTCCACTGCGCGCGGGAGGCACTGGCAGACGCCGGCGACGCCCGTCGCGGGGCGGTGGATCGGCGCCGGGTCAGCGCCGTGTTTGGCAACCTGGGCTTCCCCTCAGCGGGAATGACGCAGCTGGCAGAGTCCGTGTGGCACGGCGACGCCGTCACGGTAGACCCCCGCAACCGGTTCATGGCCGGCGGCGCGGCCGCGCTCCTTGAGCGCGCCTTGGGCCTGGCTCCCGGGGTGATGTGCCTGGACACGGCGTGCGCAAGCTCCCTGTACGCCATCAAACTGGCCTGCGACCAATTGCACGACGGCGTTGTGGACCTGGCGCTCGCCGGTGCGGTCAACCGCGCCGACGACCTCTTCATCCACGTGGGATTCACCGCGCTGAACGCGATGAGCCGCACGGGACAGAGCCGTCCGTTCCACGCGGAGGCCGACGGTCTGGTCCCGGCTGAAGGTGCTGGATTCGTCGCCCTCAAACGCCTTGAGGACGCCCGTCGCGACGGCGACCACATCTACGGGATCCTGCGCGGAATCGGACTCTCCAACGACGGCCGGGGCCGCGGTTTTCTGGCGCCGTCGGAGTCCGGACAGCGGCGAGCCCTCCAACAGGCCTACGCGCAGTCCGGCCTGACGCCGAGCGACGTGTCGCTCCTGGAGTGTCACGCCACCGGCACCAGCGTCGGGGACGCCGCAGAGATTCGCAGCACCGGCGCCCTCTACGAAGGGTGCGCGGACGTGCCCATCGGCTCGCTCAAGTCCAATATGGGCCACCTCATCACCGCGGCGGGTGTGGCGGGCCTGATCAAAGTGCTCGAGGCCCTGCGCCACGGCGAGCGGCCCCCGACAATCCATGCGCAGACGGCCAATCCGGCATTGGCGGGGAGCCCCTTTCGGGTGCTGTCGGCCGTGGAGCCCTGGACGTGCGCCGGGCCCAGGGTCGCGGGCGTCAGCGCCTTCGGCTTTGGCGGCAACAACGCCCATCTGCTGGTCACTGAGGACGACCACAACGCGCCGGCGCTGAGCGCGGGCGCGCACGCGCCCAACCCAACCTCCGGCGCTCACCGGGCGGTTCCGCATTCCGCGCACGCACCCACCCGGCCAGTTCACGACGATGTCCCCCCGGCAGGCTCGGCACCCCGTGTCCCGCTCGCCATCGTCGGTGTCGGCGCGGTGGTCGGCTCCGCTCTGGACCGCGCCTCGTTCACGCGGGCAGTGCTCGATGGCTCGTGTCTGGTCGGCCCCAACGGCGCGCAGACGGGAGAGTTTGAGATGGAGCTGCGCGGGCTGCGCTTCCCGCCGTTGGACCTGGAAGCGGCCCTCCCCCAACAGCTGCTGCTCCTCAAAGCCGGTCGCGAGGCCATGGCCGCCGTGGGCGAACTCCCCCACGATCGCACCGGCGTCTTTGTCGCCATGGAACCGGACGCGGAGGTGTGCCGCTTTGGCCTGCGCTGGCGTCTGGCCCAGCGCGTGCGCGAGCAGGGGCTGGACCCACGCGTGCACGCCCAGTGGCTGGCCACGGTCAGCGACCGGATCGTGCCCACACTGAATTCGGCCGGCGTCGTCGGCAACATGCCGAACATCCCCGCCAACCGGCTCAACAGTCAATTCGACCTCGGTGGCGGCAGCATCAGCATCAACGCCGGCGAGGCGTCCGGCTTGCGCGCACTGGCACAGGCACACCGCGCGCTCAGCGTCGGCGAACTCGACGCTGCCGTGGTCGGCGCAACAGATCTGTCCTGCCAGCCCGTCCACACCACCGCCCTCACGGCCCTCGAGGGCAGGTCCACCGCCCCCGGCGACGCCGCCGTGGTGCTGGTCCTCAAGCGGCTCGAGGACGCAAAGCGGGACGGCGACTCGATCATCGCGGTGCTGACTGACGAAAGCTGCGGCGGCGAGGCCGACGAGGCCGGTGCAGGCGTGGAATTGCCGGAAGCGCGTAGTGATCTCGGCGGGTTCCGCGACAACAGCGGCCGCGGCCACATCGGAGCGGACACTGCGCAGGCAGATCGTCCGCTCACCCTGGACGACCACTTCGGACGCAGCTACGCGGCCGGCGGGTTGCGGGACCTGGTCGCTGCGGCGCTGGCGGTCTCCCACGGGACCCAATTGGGTGGCCGCCCGTGGCTTGGGCCTGGCCCGCAAGCTGTGACAGTCGGCTCGCTCGACCGGTTCGTCGTCACGCCGCACGACCGGCCGGTCCCCGCTGTCTGGGCACCCCAGCTCCACAGCTACGGCGCCCAGGACGCCAAGAGCCTCCTGGCCGCGGTCGAAGCCGGGCTCAAAGGTGGATCGGGACCGTGCAGGCTCGTGCTCGTCGCCGACGATGCCAACCAACTCGAAGCGCGCATCGCCGCGGCGCGGCGCCACATCCTGGATGGAGTTCCAGCCGGCCCGGGCGTGCACTACCGCGCCACACCCATCGCGGGCGAGGTGGCCTGGGTCTTTGGCGGTGCCGGCGCAGCCTACGACGGCATGGGGCACACGCTGCTCGCCGCCATTCCCGAGCTCGGCCGCCAGCTCGCCGCGGGTCACCCGTCCGGCGCCGCGGCGCTGGGCCAGCCGTGGGCCAAAGAGGGTGCACCCCCGCTACAGCGACTCTGGGCTGCCTCCGCCCTGTGTCAGGTACACGCGGGACTCACCAGGGACATCCTGGGACTGAAGCCTGCCGCGGTGATTGGGTATTCGTCGGGCGAGAGCAACTCGCTGGTCGCGACCGGCACCTGGTCGGGACTCGACGCCCTCATCGACGATCCAGGCGCGCAGCAGCTCTTTACGGGCGAGATCGGTGGTTCGATGAACGCCGTGAAGCGGGCCTGGTCCGTGGACGAGGTGAACTGGGAGACCTGGACGGTGCTCGCGCCCGTGGTCGAGGTCCAGGCCCTGGTAGACGCGCAGGACCGTGTGCACCTGTCTGTGATTCACAGCGACAACGACTGCATCGTCGCCGGGGACGCCGACGCCTGCACGCGTGTCCGTGATGCGGTCGGACACCACCGCTGCCTGCGCCTGAACTATGACCTGGCCGTGCATGTGGAGGAGCTGACCGAGGTGCGCGAGGCCTGGCTCGACCTCCACCGGCAACGGGTCACTGCGCCCGATGGCGTCCGAATCTACTCCGGCGGTCACGGCGGCGCGTACGAACCGTCCGAAGAGGCGTGCGCCCAGGCGATCCTGGCGCAGGCCCAGTCCACTCTCGACTTCCGCCGGGTCATCGAGGCCGCCTGGGCCGATGGCGTGCGCGTGTTCGTGGAGCACGGGCCGCAGGGCAGCTGCAGCCGCTGGATCCGCGACATTCTTGGTGACCGTGACGCTGTCGTCGTGGCCCTGGACCGCAAAGGCGGCGGCCTCGAGCCGGTGTTGAACGCCGCGGCCGCGCTCCACGCCGCCGGTGTAGACATCGACCTCGACGGGCTGCTCGACCGCGTAGCGCTGCCGTTGCCGACCCACGGTCCCAGGCTGCGATTCGCCGCGCACCGTCCCGCTGTGGTGATCGGCCCCCTTCCCGTCTCCGGCTTCGCGGGCCATGCGTCGGCGGTTCCCGCACCATTGCCCCAACCGGACAACGCGGCCTCGCCGTCCTCGACTTCAGTCCGCCGCTCGCCCAGCCGGGCGGCCAAAGCCAGCCACGCCGCCCTCTCCCCAGCCGACACGCCGCCGACATCGGCCACTGCCCCGACCGCCATGCAGACCATGCAACCCGCGCCGCAATTGCCTCCAGTTTCCGCGGCCCCCGAGACCCGATCTCCGGCGGTCCTGCCGCCCGC
>CALBXO010000021.1 GCA_937890335.1 uncultured Pseudomonadota bacterium
CTTGATGCGGCGAAGCGTCTCCAGGCCACCGATGCCCGGCAACATCACGTCCAGGAACACCACCTCGGCGGAACGCGCAGCGTTCTGGAGGAGCATGAGCCCCTCCTCTCCGCTGCCGGCGTCGCGGCAGGCAAAGTCCTCCCCCTCGACCACCATGGTCAGAGTTCGGCGGATGTTCTTCTCGTCGTCGATGATCAGGATCACGCGCTACCCCCTATCACAGGGCGGGAACCCTGGAAACCGTGCTTGCACTGCCACCCGCGCTCCCTATACTCGGCGGTCGGTGCGCAGGGCCCGTTGGGCCTGTGCGCACAGGGGATGGACTACAGTGAAACCCAATGGGTTATTCCGGGAGACGGTCGATATGATGTTGCGGCGATGGATGACAGTAGTGGCGATCGTGGCTCTCGGGGCCAGTGCGTGTGGTGACTCGCTGAGCAAGCGTGTGGAAGGCGAGCTCGTGGTGGAAGCGGGCGGCGGCGGCGTGGCCCTGTTCACCCAGTTCCCAGCGGTCCGGCCCGCCTCCTCCGGCGACTCGATGGAGGACATCATCATCAAGAACGGTGGCCAGGGGACGCTGACCATCACCGGCATCGACATCGTCGCGGACGAGACTGGGTACATCACGCCCAAGACGACCATCGCCTCGACGCCCTTCAGCCTCGAGACCGAGTCCACCGAGCGCATCGTCCTGCGGCTGTCCATTCCCGACCCCAACGACAACCTGCCAGCGCTCAAATGCCCCGAGCCGGTCAACCTCCCTGAGGCGATTCCTCTCGAGCGGTACTGCGGCTATATGGACATCAAGAGCGACAGCCGCATCGGCGACTCGCGCAAGCGAATCTACTTCCTGGTCAGCCAGACCGCGGGCATGATCAAGGTCACGCCCACCGTCCTCACCTTTGACAACCCGCAGGTCGGACGCGAGCTGCGCCAGAAGCTGACCATCACCAACGAGTCCACCAGTGGCGACCTGGAGATCCAGAAGATCACCAAGATCGACTTCACGGCGGGCACCTCGAGCCTCTTCCAGATCGACGGCTTTCCGTGGCCCGTCACCCTGTCGCCCAGCGAGACGATCGAGTACGACATCGTCTACAACCCGACCACCACCGACGCCGTCAGCGGCAGGCTCGAGATCGAGTCCAACGACATCAGCCAGGGCAAGGTGACCGTGACGGTGCAGACCGGTTCGGCCAGCGCTGCGCAGATCGAGTGCACGCCCGAGTCCCTGCTCTTCCCGCAGGCCGGTCCCAACGCCCCGGAGACCAAGGAGGTCACCTGCACCAACACCGGAAACGGCGCCGCGCTGCTCATCAACAACTTTGATGTGCGCCCCGCCGCAGCCGACGATGTCTACACCGTCGAGTTTGAGCGCAACGGCGAGTGGATGCCGTGGACCGGGGGCACCACCGACACGCTGGCGCGCCAGAACAGCAAGGTGTACCGGGTCATCTACGCCCCCACAGCCGACACCGGCTCCGTGGCGGGCACCCTGCGCATCCAGACCAACGCGTCCAATGTGCCCGGCGGCGAGCTCGAGATTCCGCTGTCCGGCAACGAGGCCGCGCCCGATGGGCGCGTCAGCCCGTCGTCCATCATCTTCGACGCGCAGCCCGGCGACACCGTCGAGCGGGCGTTCAGCATCCGTAACGAGGGGCTGGCCACGCTGGCGATCAACGGTTTCAGCTTCACCCAACAGCTCGACGAGGCCGAGATGAGCGTCTCGCCGGACCCCGCCGGCGTGAGGGTCGACCCCGGCGAGATCGCCAGCTTTTTGCTCACGTACAACCGCATGGCCAACGATGTGGGCGCCGACCAGGGCAGCATCCTGTTTGACACGAACAACCAGACAGAGCTGAGCATCTTTGTGCGGAACAACGCCCAGGACAACGCCTTCGCGCCGGTCTGCAACATCGCCCAGGACCCGGACGGCGCCGTGACCACGGGGACCGAAATCACGCTCGACTCTGCCGACTCGGAGCCCAGCTCGGGCGACATCACCTACACCATCTGGACGATGGTCTCGCGCCCGGCGGACTCCACCGCCGAGCTCAGCGGCGAGAGCGACGCCGCAATCACGCTGACCCCCGACGTGGCCGGCTCCTACCGCGTGCAGTTGACGGTGGGGAACTCGCTGGACCTCGAGTGCGGCCAGGTCCGCGAAATCACGGTGACCGAGTAGGTGCCCTGGGCGCGCAAGCGGTTCAAGAACGGCAAGATCTGGGTGGAGGTAGACCCCACCGAGCGCATGATCGTTGCGCACGGCAAGGTCAGCGGTCGGTACAAGCAGGACGACCCGCGCACCTACACCTTCTCCGCCGATCGAATCCGTGAACTCGACGGTTCCATGCCGGAGATCGTGGACCGTGGGGCGCACCCTGGCCCTCCCGGACCACCGCCGCCCGATGTAACCAGCGGCGGCTCAGCCGCCCTGCTCAACGTGGGCGAGCTCATCGTGAGCCCGTACAACAACGCCTCGCCCATCGATGAATTGGAACCTGCGAGCCTGGACCACATCGAGGTGTACACAGACGGCGCCTGCAAGGGCAATCCCGGCGAGGCAGCCCTCGGTGTTGTGCTGCGCTGGGGGCCTCACCACCGGGAGTTGCGACAGTTCCTCGGCGTGACGACCAATAATGTAGCCGAGCTGATGGCCATCAAGGTCGGGCTGGAACAGGTCAAGAAGCCAGAACTCCCCGTGCGCCTCCACACGGACTCGCGCTACGCGTTGGGCGTTCTCACGGGCGAGTACAAAGCCCGCAAGAACCAGGCGCTCATCCGCGAGATACAGGGCCAGATGGAGCGGTTCACGGATCTGCGGTTTGAGTGGGTCAAAGGGCACGCCGGCCTCCCCCTCAACGAGCGGGTAGACGAGCTGGCCAACCTGGCCATCTCCGAGCGGCATCCACCCGAGCCTGCACCCGACCCAGCCTGACGGACATCCCCCACGCCGCCAGTATTGCGCTCTGGGATCGCCGATGGCACTGTGTTGCCATGCTCAAGGTTCGGCTCTCCACGCCGCCCATCACCGACCTCGTCCTGCGCTGGTTGCACACCAAGACCGGCCCGACACGCCGCGACGCGGTTCTGGCCGCCCTCAAGAAGGGCGACGAGAATTGGGCGGAGCACCTCGCCGGCTTCACCGGCGTGGAGGCGGTCAAGGGCGGGCGTGACCTGCGCGGTATGGACCTCAAGGGCGTCGACTTGCGCAAAGCCTCTCTGTCGGGCGCGAGCCTCCAGCTCGCGGACCTCAGTGGCGCAAACCTCACCAAGTGCTCGATGGTGCGATGTGATCTCGCGGACGCCCAGTGCGAGAACACCAAATTCGACGCGGCCGACTTGAGCGGCGCCAATTTCCGGGGTGCGGAGCTTCGGGGCGCGTCGTTCAAGAAGGCGTCCCTGAGCAGCTGCAGGTTCACCGACGCGGACCTCAGCGGCGCTGTCCTCGACGGCGCCGAGGCCGATGGCGCAGACTTTCAGGGAGCGATGCTCGGCGGCACCTCCATGCAGAAGATCCAGGCCGACTTCGCCGTGATGTCACGCACGCGCGGTGAGGGGGTTCTCGCCGCTGGCGCCAGCTTCAAGAAGACCATGTGGTCCAAGGCGGTGCTCCTCGGCATTGACCTGACCGGCGCGGATCTGACGGAGGCGAACCTGGTCTTCACCAACCTGACCGGCGCCAAGCTGGACAAAGCCAAGCTCTGCAACGCCCGGCTGCGCAAAGCCATCCTCGAGCGAGCTTCCCTCGTTGGGGCGGACTGCAAGGCGATCAACCTGCAAGAAGCCCAGATCGACGCGGCGAACATGGACGACGCAGACCTTGAGGGTGCCGATTTTACGGAGACGCTCGGGTCGGCACGGGCCAGCTTCCAGGGCGCCAACATGCGCGGGGCGGACCTCCGGGGCGCGCGGCTGCCCACGGCAAATCTGGAAGGAGCGGACCTCCGCGGCGCCAACTTGAGCGACGCCCTCCTGTCACGGGCAGACCTCTCGGGCGCGAGCCTTGAGGACACCAACCTCGCACGGACCGACCTGCACCGGGCCAACCTGAGCAAGTGCGACTTCTCGGGCGCCCTGATCGACCAGACCAACCTGCGGGAATGCATCCTGACCGAGGCCAATATGGCCAAAGCGCAGTACATCGTCGCGCACTTTGCGCTGGCACAGGTGGACCGCGCCCGGTTGGACGATGAAATGAGAGAGGCCGCCGCGCTTGCGCACGGCGACCCCGTCTACACCGACGACTAGCCTGCGTTGGCCTGGGTTAGCGCAGGAAGCGGAACCCGGCAGTCTCGATGGTCTCGATGTCGGCATGCGCCGCATCGATCACCACATGCAGCTCATCGCCGCGGGCGCACTGGCAGGCCAGGCAGACCGCCGTGAAGCTCTGCTTGGACCAGGTGAACATCACCGACACGCCGTGCACGCGGCCAAACCACTCGCGCAGTTTGGTGGACTCGGGCGCATCGGACAGCCCGTTGGCCGCGGCCCAGATCTCCCATGCATTGCCACCGCACTGGATCGGGGAGGTGGCGAACACGCTCGGCGTGTTGCGCTGCGCGTAGGCGTCTTCGCCGACGTACAGGCCCTTGTTGTGAAGGTCCACCTCTTTGAGGAGCGTCTCGGCGTCCTCTGGCCGGACCAGGAAGACGAACCGGTTGCCCTGCGGACATTGGCAGGCGCGGCAGACGACTTCGTGCGCCTGGTAGGTGCGCAGGCCGTAGAGGGTGATCCCGCGCGTCGCCAGGTACTCGGTCAGGTCGCCGGCCGTGCTCGGGTTCTGCTCCGGCGGCAGGCATTGCGCAGGGTCGTAGTACACGGTGACCAGGTCGTCCGGGACGCCGTACGCGCGCCCGGCCTTGGCCTTGAAGCCGGCGCCCGTCACCGAGTAGTCGCTGACAAAGCGGATGGCCGCGTGGTTGCCGTCAAAGACGGGGCTGGTGAAGGCGCCGCGGGCGCCCGTGTAGCGCTCGTCGGCGCTGCCGGTGTCCTTGGTGTCGCCGCCGCCGTTGAAGAGGTAGGCGAAGTCGTAGCCGTGCTCCAGGTCGAACTCGTCAAACTGGACAGCGTACTTCTCGACCCATTGCGGGAACTGCACGTAGTGGACCTCGTCGGTGTCGTTGGCGTACGGGGTCGCGGTCTGGAAGGTCTCCAGCATCGGGGCGCGGTCGTCCCAGGCTGGGGCGGCACAGATCTCGTCGCCGACGCTCGCCACGTTGCCGGTGCAGGTCAGGCCGCGGCCGCAGGGCACGCCCTGTCCGCAAGCTTCGGCGACGCCAGCGGTGTTGGGGGCCGGCTGACACAGCGGCGGGCACGGGGCGCGGATGCATTGCACCACGGTGCAGACCTCGCCCTCGGAACAATCGGAATCCGCGCGGCACCCCTGGTTCTCACCGGTGGTGAGGATCTCGTAGGACGTGATGTCAAAGCCGTACCCCGTGACAGAGTAGTCGCTAACGAGCTCGACAGTGACGACGTTGCCGGGCACCGACACGCTGGTGAAGTCCAGCCGGAGTCCGGTGTAGGCGGCGACCTGGGCGCCCTTTCCGTCGTAGAGGTAGACGAAGTCGTAGCCGCGCTCGGTGTCAAAGCCCGTGAAGTTCACGCGCACAGACTGCGCCTCGTCAGCCGCGGTGATGGTCCACTTCTGACGGGTGTGGTTCTTGTACGGGTGCAGGCTGCGGATGTCCGCGCCCTGGGCGACCCAGATGCCGTCCTCGGCCGGCTTGCGGTACTGCACCGCGGAGACCCGAAAGCCGTAGCTCGTGACGGACTCATCGCTGACGATGACCACGGTCGCGGTGTCGCCGGTGACCGCGTCCGACCAGCCGCGGAAGCCGCCGGTGATGGTCTGGTTGAGCTTGCCCTCCGCGTCGTAGATGCGCAGCTGGTCGTAGCCGCGCTCCACGTCCACGCGATCGAGGAAGATCCGGATCGCCTCGCTGCCCTTGGGTCCCGACACGTGCCAGGCGGTCCCTTTGGACATGTTGTCGTCGTACGGATGGGCGGACTCGACAGCCTCATCCAGCAGGAGAAGGTCCCAGCCCTCGACCTCCTGCGTTACGGTGTTAACGGGTTTCTCGGGGGCCTCATCGGCGCACCCGACGGCGGCCAGCAGGGCCACACAAGACAATGCAAAAATCCAACTGCGCATGGGTCATACCTCACAAACATTCATTACCCACCCCAACGGGGTCGAGCGCGAACTATCCCAGCCGCTCGCCTGCGTCAAGCAGTTTTTGACGCAGTGCGTTGAACCGGCCCGCGAAGAACGGGTGCCGAAAGCGCTGGCGGTGTGTTAGGGTCCGTCCGAAAACAAGTTGTCGGGTACGGCCCGACCGAGTCGGGGTCGAAGCTGGCGTACGGATGGGATGCGAGACGGATAACTTGGTTTCGGACGGACCCTTTGGTCGTCTTTGCAGTAAGCGATTGAATACCGCTGCGTTCTCGACGTCGGAGAATGTTTGTAGGAGCCCGCGCGTTCACGCCTGAGCAGAGGCGTGGGCGCCTGACAACACGCTTAGAGGTGCCTGTGAAGACCATGAATCCGGCTGCGGCCGGCCATCGCAACGTATTGTTCGCGCTGTGCGCGATCTCGCTTCTTGGAACGGCCATCGGATGCACCGGCTCGGACAGCGAGATCCCAGCCGAAGTCCCCCGCGCCAGCGTGATCTATCTCAATGAGATCGCCGAGCTCCCGTCGCTGGAAGTCTTTGCCAACGCGGCCGGACCCACTCCCGTGATGCTCGGGACGTTGACCGAGGAGCTGGAGCTCGCCACCGGCACGACACAATTTGTGCTGACTGCGCCCGGTTCCAAGGAGCCGATCGTCGATTCGACCTTGGAGCTCGAAGACCAACTCTACCTGATCGCCTTCACCGGCAAGGTCTCGCAGGGCAATCTCGCGCTGTGGGCCGTGGACCAGAAGGCGCCGGAGCTGGTCTCCGGACAGACCGCGGCCGAGGTGGTCAACCTGTACAACGGCGAGCTGACCTTCGACGTCTATTTTGGCGACGAACCGCTGGCGATGGGCATCACATCGCGCTCCGTGTCGGCGTTCACAGTCACCACGCCCGCCTCGGGCACCATCCAGGTCTTCAACGCGGGCGACGCGCCGGCCTCCGCCCTCCCCGTCGCCTCCATGGAGTCTTCCCTCGAGGATGGCCGCGCGGTGATGATCCTGATGAAAAACGCCGCGACGGGCAACGGAATCGTTCTCGACACCGTCGTCGTGCGCTGAGCCGACCCCGCACCTGTCGACACAGGCTGCGACGGCGTCCGAGCACGCCGGCGCCCGACGCCCCGCCGCTGCCGATCGCATCAAAAAACTCGCATTGGAGCGCTTGCCGCTCCCCTCCACACCGGGTACCTTGCGGCTGCTTTCCCACATCCGGAGGAACCTATGGGCAACGCGCAGGACAATCCGCTGCGGTCTGGCCTTCGTGAGGAGCGCACGCCTGAGCCGTGCGCCTTCGTCATCTT
>CALBXO010000022.1 GCA_937890335.1 uncultured Pseudomonadota bacterium
CGATGCAGCTGTCCTCGCTCCAGAACGGAACCGCCAGGACGCTGCGCACCTCGATGCCCATTGCGTCGGCCGCGATGTGGGGTGTCGCCCCATCCGTGTCGACATTGCGCATCACCGGCGAGCCGGCGCCAAACACCAACCCGGTCGCCCCGGTGAGGGCCCGCCTGTCCACAGTGAGCATCGTCGAGTCGGGACCGCGCGGCGTTGTGAACTCCCGGTAGTGTTCTCCATCCCGCACCGTGACCACGCACAGCTGTGCCCGGATGGTGCTGAGCGTCTTGCGCGACGCCGCCTCGATCAGCGAGGCCAGGTCGATGGCCTGGGAGATCTGTCGCTGCAGGTCGTAGAGGAGATCCAGCTCGGACAGGTGCCGCTCAAGCTTCTCCGTGATCTCCGTCAGCTCCAGGTTCTTGGACAGCAGCCGCAGGTAGAGCTTCTGGTTCTCGATGCTGACGGCGACCTGTGCAGCCAGGGCGCTGAGCAGATTCTCGTCCTCAACGCTGAAGTACCCGTCCTGGCGGTTGAGCACCTGAATGACGCCGATAATCTCCCGGTCGCGGTTGCGGATCGGCTGGCACAGAATCGAGCGCGTCTTGTACCCGGTTCGAAGGTCGACATCCGGGTTGAAGCGGTGGTCGCGGTAGGCGTCGCGGATGTTCACGGACTTGCCCGTCTGCGCGACCCACCCGGCGATGCCCTGGCCCGGTCGGAGCCGAATCTCGTGGACGCGGTCTCCCTGGATGACCTTGCTCCACAGCGCTGGGCCGTCGTCATCGGTCAGGAAGAGGGTGCTTCGGTCCGCGTGCATCAGCACGGTGACCTTCTCCATGATCACGTTGAGGAGCTTGTCGAGCGACAGGGTGGAGCCCTGGGCCGTCGCGATCTCCTGAATGCAGGCGATGCGTGTGTCCTGCTCGGCGACCACACCACGCAATGTGGCGATCTCCGTACGCAGGAGCTCCTCGGCCCCTCGAGCTGGCGTGGCCGCGACCGCGACGATGTCGGGCTGTTCAGTCACCCACAAAGACTAACACGCCCTGGGTCGCGCTGGGAATCGATCAGGGTCCACTGGGCGCGACCTGCGCGTCGCTGCCGCCACCGGTGTCCGCGGCAGCTGGGGCGATCGGCACCCAGTTGGGTTGGGCCTTTCGGGCGCGAACCAGCAGTGACCAGCCAAGCTTGTTGGTGGGGTCCAGGGCCAGCGCCTCGTTGACCAGGCGCAGACAGCTGCCCGCATCTTTGCTGTCGCACGCCGCCTGTGCGCGGGAGATCATCACGCTGGCGCGACGGGAGCGCTCACGCGCGTTGAGGCCGTAGGCGGGGTGGCCCGGCAGCGGTACCCGGCTTCGCTCCAGTTCAGTCTCCATCTCCGAACGGGTTCGGTCCGCGCGGTACATCGCCCGCTCAATCTCGATGGCGGCGGCGCCGCGAGCCCGGATCGCCTGGTTCCGGTCGCGGTCCGGATCACCGGCGAGCCCCGACGGGGAAGCCAGAATGCCGGCCAGCGCCGTGCCTCCCTGGTAGGCAGCCAGCCCCAGGACAGGGCCTACGACCACGCAGAAGATCGCCACGAAGACCGGGCGGCCCGCGTTGCGCGGCCGGAGCCGACCTGCGCTGATATGCTTGCCGATGGTGACGGCGTCCACGACCGAAAGGAGCCAGGGAATGACGGCCACGCTGGCGATGCCAAACAGCAGCCCCTTGCCCACCTGGCCGTTGTAGACCTGGCCAGCACCCGGCACGAGCGCAGAGAGGAGGCCGGAGACCCACGCCTTGTGGTGCGGGCCGTCGGTAGGGTTGCGCGCGGGCAGGGCGCGCGGCGTGGACATCGCGCGGGCCAGCGGTTGCGGCGTCGCCGCGCGCGTCACACCGAAGGCCGCGGGAGGCGCCGCGTCGATCTCCGTGGCCCGAAGCAGCTCCTCGGTGGAGACCCGCATCACATCCACGCTGTCGTCGAGCTCCTTGAGGAGATCGTCGGCGGATTTGGAAAACTCCTCGTCCAGGTCCACCGCTTCGAAGCTGATCTCCCAGTTGGACGTGCTGTCCTCAAGCGCGCCCTCCAATGAGGGGGCGCGCGACGGCGCGGCTGCGAACGCGGACGGCACCGGCGCGTCGGAAACGGATTCGCCCAGCACCGTCGCCCAGCCGGCAGGTCGCGACTCTGCCAGGGGTTTGGGCGGCGGGGCGGCCGCGACTGCGCCGGGCTCCGGGTCGGCCAGCAGCGAAGACCAGACGTGGCCAAAGTCGTCCTCGAATCCTTCGGGGACATCGGGAGGGTCGGCGCGGGCAAGCTGGTGGCGTTCCTCGGGTGGCACCTGCTCGTCCACGCTCCCCGGGCTGCGGTGCGGGGTGCTGGCCCGTTTGGCCTGGGCGTCGGCGGCCCCGAGCCGTTCGAGCTCGTGCTGCTGTGTGTTTGTCCACTGCAGCGTCGCTTGGGCTTTGCCGGCTGGCCGAGCCCGCAATTCGTTGTGGCTCAGGTTCACCGACCGTCGGTCGGCCTCGACCGTCTTGCGCTCCTCCTTGGCGGCAGCGATCTCCTCGGGCGGCGCCGGGCCACGGTACCCTCGCGCGTCCAGGACCGTGTCTTTGGCGTCGGGTCTCGAAGACTGTCGCCGCGGCGGCGGGGCGCTGCTGGGGGCGTTGCGCACCATCCCGCGGATGCCCATCCGGCTGAGCACATCGCACAGGTACTGCGCGTCCTCCGGCGAGACCCCCTCGGCGAGCACAACCTCGCGGCCCGCCACAAGCGCCGTGAAAAGGGGCTCGCTTTCAAGGCCAAAGCGCGTGCCCAGAAGGCGGGCAAGGTCCTGAACGGAACCCTGCCACCCGTCTTGACTGGCGCAGACCCTGAGCGCAGCACTGTTGGCCGGATGAACCATCGCGTTTACAAACTGTAACCCACCTCCGGACTGGATGATAACAAGATGGTGCCCAACGTGACCGTGCCAACCCCCACAAGCCCTCCGAAGCGCGTCCTCATCGTGATGCCCACCTACAACGAGGCGGAGAACATCGACAGGATCGTCCCGGCGGTCCTCGAAGCGGCCCCCGATGTTCACATGCTGATCGTCGACGACAATTCACCGGACGGCACCGGTCAGATGGCGGACGCGCTGGCTGACGCCCACCCGCGGGTTCACGTCCTCCACCGCACCTCCAAAGACGGCATCGGGCGAGCCTACATCGCCGGGTTCCGGTGGGCGCTCGAGCGGGACTACGACGCCATGTTCGAGATGGACGCCGACTTCTCGCACCAGCCCAAATACCTGTCCACGATGATCGAGAAGCTCGGCGAGGCGCACGTCTGTATCGGCTCTCGCTATGTGGCCGGGGGCGGTACGGAGGACTGGGGTTTGCTGCGGAAGTTCATCTCGCGGGGCGGCGGCTTGTACGCCCGTACCGTCCTTGGCGTGAAGCTGCGGGACCTGACGGCGGGCTTCATCGCGTGGCGCCGCGAGGTCATCGAGGCCCTCCCGCTCGACGACATCGACGCCAGCGGCTACGGATTCCAGATCGAGATGAAGTACAGGGCGGTCAAGGCCGGATACAAGGTCGTCGAGACCCCCATCACCTTCCCCGATCGGACCCACGGCGAGTCCAAGATGAGCGCAGACATCTTTGGCGAGGCGCTCTTGTTGGTGTGGCGGCTGCGCGCGAAGGTTTGAGGCTGCGCCCTGTGACGGCGCCGAACGTCTCCCCGACTCAGCCCGCCGCGATCAGCTTGCCGAGCTCGCGGTACTCCTGGATCGCCGCGCCCTCCAGAAGATCGATGCCGATGTCGGTGTCCGCCTCCGCCGCGCCGTAGGCTGCGCGCAACACAACGTTCTTGATGGACCCGCCGCTGAGTTCAAAACGCTCGGCCAGGTACTCCAGCTCGTCCTCGGCGAGCACGACAGGCGCGCTCGGCGGCAGCAGCTTGCGCCAGATCTCGCGCCTGTGCTCCTGGGTCGGGAAGGGGAAATCGAGCTTGTAGTTGAGGCGCCGATCGAACGCGTCGTCGATGGCCGCGTCCAGGTTTGTCGTCAGGATGACCACCCCCTCAAACCGCTCCAACTCCTGCAGCAGGAGATTCACCTCCATGTTTGAGTAACGATCCGTGGCCGAGCTGACCTCCACCCGCTTGGTGAAGATCGCGTCCGCCTCATCAAACAAGAGGATCGCACCGGCGACCTGCGCCTCCCGGAACGCCTTCTCCAGGTTCTGCTCCGTCTCGCCAATGTATTTGGAGACGATGCGTGGAATCGCCACGCGGTAGATCGGCATCGCCAGGTGGCTGGCGAGTATCTCCGCCGACAGCGTCTTGCCGGTGCCAGACTCGCCCCTGAACAGAAGCGCCAGGCCCTTGCCCGTCGTCAGCCGCTCTCCAAAACCCCAGTCCTCGAAGATGCGGCGCCGGTTACGGACCGCGGCCACCACGGAGTACAGCGTGCGTTTGAGGTCTGCCGGCAAGATCACATCGTCCAGCGTCAGGTGGGTGATCGACCGGACCGCCAACTGGGCGAGATGGTGCTGCAGCTGGGCCTTGGCTGCGTCGTGGATATGGGCCGGTGTCACCACACCTCCGGCGGCCGCAATCGCGACCCGCGCCGCCACCTCAATCTGTGCACCCGTGAACTCGTACCGCTCTGCAATGAACGCCAGGTCCAGTGCCTCGTCCGTGGACCCGAGCGCCCGCTCCCACAGCCGCTCGCGCTGCGACACCGAGGGGAAGCCGAGGCCCATCCGCAACAGGACGTGCCGGTGGATGCTCGGATCCATCAGCTCCTCGTTCTGGGTGGTGAGCACAATGACCTCGCCGCTTCCCACGAGCCTTGCCAACGTGGTGCGCAGGGCCGGGTTGCCCTGGAGCCTGTGCGCCAACAACCGCTCGGCGTCGTCCAGACACACGGTGGCGGCGGACGACCGCGCCTCCACAAGGATCTCGGCGAGGGTCGCGTCCAGATCTGGCATCCGCGCCGAGACCTGCAGGCAATCGATCGGCAGGAACGCGCGCCCCAGATGGGAGGCGATTCCCTCCGCGAGCACGCTCTTCCCGGACCCAGCGGGCCCGGCCAGCAGGATGAATCCGCCGTCGGCCGGCGGCGAGTTGAGGATCGCGCGCAGCTGCGCCTCGTCGTCCTCGGGGATCGAGACGTCCTCCAGCGTTCGCTGGGGGGCGGTCACGGTGCCCTGCGCTTCGGACGCCAGCGGGACCCCGAGCAACCGGCGCTGCACACGGGCCGGCACCGACATCTGCTGTGCGAGCACGTCGTCGTTGCCGCGCCGGGGTCGCATGCTGAGCAGCCCGTGGCGCATCAGCGGCGCGGAGGGTTCAAAGTGAGACAGGCGCGCGAGGCGATCGGGCAGGTCTACGGTCAGGAGGGCCAGGGCCAGATCCAGGTCGGGTCGGTCACCGGCCATCGCGCGGCGAAGGGTGCCCAGCGCGCGTCCGAACGATCGGTCCAGCGAGGGTCCCAGGGCGATGAGCAGAACGTCTTCTTCGAACGCATCGAGTCCGCACTCGGCCCGCAACAGGAACAACGGATCGTGCGCGGCGTCCTCGGGGCGGGGCCGCGCGCGGTGTGCACGCACGCGGTCCGCGTGGTCCACCTGCCAGTCGGAGCCAAGGTCCAGAGGGTCGGTTCCGCCGGCCACCGCGGCGTCGATCAGCTCTCGGACCGCGCCGAGCCGGGCGAGAAGGTAGCTACGTGAGGTGTTCGAGTCGATCCGTCCGCTCCTCGTCATGGTAGGGGAGGGAAACAAATGGATCGTCGACGATCAGGCCGCGGCCTGCAAGGCAGGCCTCCTCTAGATTCGCCACCTGCTGCAGGCCCGCCGAACGGGCCTCGGGAAGATCGGGTGCGCCGACGAGCACACAGCGGTACTCGCTGAGGGCCTGCGCGAGCACATAGGCTCGCTGGGCGCCGCCGCCCAGCGCGTGTTTCGGGTCCACGCGTCCATCGAGTTCGTCCAACAACTGCGTCTGACCGCGCCCCAGAGCCTCCCGGAATGTGCGCTCCCCGGCGCCGAGGCCGTACCCCTCCGCGCAGGGCGCCACGACCACCAAGGTGCCACCCGGCTTGATGCATGGCGATGGGTGCAGCGCCAGGTAGGTCAGCGCGCGGGAGGCCTGGTAGAAGCTGCGGCTCTTCTCGGGCGGGACCTGTGCGATGACAAAGTCGAACTGATTGGACACGGGGACAAGCGTCAGCTGGGTCGCCAGCGCCACCGCATCCTTCCAGACCTGGGAGGTGGTCCCGGCGAAGAGACCGGCGAGATCCCCGTTGCGGGGGTCCGGCACCAACGCGATGACAAAGGTATGCGATGCGTGCGCGGCCGCGATGGCGTCCACGGACTGACGGAAGGGATTGTTCGCGACCGTCCCGAGCTGCACGCCCGGTTGCCTGAGGATCTCAAGGCTGTGCAATCCGGCGATGGTGCTCACCGATCCGCAGCCGACCGACAGACCCTTGAGCCCGCCGCTGAAGCCCGCGTACTGGTGCGGCTCCACAAGGCCGATGGTGATGTTGCAGTGGCTGTCCATCACCAGCGGGTTCAGCGGCCGCCCCGCCGCCTCCGTCGCCGCCGCGTCGTGCACACCCCAGGACACGCTCAGACGCCAGTCGTCGCGAAAGGGCGCGGCCGACCGCTCCAGCTGTCGCATATAGTCGTCCGACGGCGGGTGGTGCAGCCCGCTGCCGACCAGGATGTGCGCTTCCATGCTGGAATCGCGTCGCTCCGCCGCCTCGGCGATCGCGTCCAGGACGGGGGGGAGCACGCGGGTGGGTCGGATTGGGCGGGTGTCGTCTGGGATGACCACGGTGACGCGCAGATCGCCGCGGGGGCGCATGGTGGCCAGCCAGCCTGTGAGGCTCGAGGCCAGACGCTGCTGGCGGCGCGGATCACAGCGCGGCCATTCGCTCACAGGGACCACCCGGCTCAGAGATTGGATGGAGGGCGATGACCACTGGAACGGTAGCGTCATGGATGTCCGGACTTCCGCGCGTGTGTTAAGGTACTGGGTGACGACCGTACCAATGTAAGGGGTGGCCACCACCCTGCAAGAGCCCCGACCTGAACGAGATGCAAAGGAACCTGTTGCTCCTGTTGTTGCCCCTGGCCCTTGTCGGCTGCGGTTCAGCGATCGAGGTGGAGAAGCCCAAGCCTCCCACCAACCTATCGGCATTGCAGCGCAGCTATGATGAACCAAGCGCGCCCGTGAACGCTACCACGGCGCGTGAAGCGTATGAGAGCTACGGGGCTTTTGGGGAGCTCGTGGGTGAGGCTGGCCTCCACGACTTCATTGAAGATCTACTCGATGACTCGGCGGGAGGGCTCGGCGAGGACGAGGAAAAGGACAGCGGTCTTCGGGTGCGCGAGGAGGGGCTGGCGTTCTCGGGCAATGGCTACGCACAGATCGAGCGCATCTGCGATGGCTGGGACGCGGGCGGGGAGCCCGGCACGATGAACGCCACGCTGACTTTCTCCCCCTCCGACGACGCGGCG
>CALBXO010000023.1 GCA_937890335.1 uncultured Pseudomonadota bacterium
CGGCGGGCCACGCTCCGGTTCTCCCGCTGCTCAGTCTGCGCCACCGACAAAGCCTTCCTCGCCGACGAAGCCCTCCTCGCCGACGAAGCCCTCTTCGCCGACGAAGCCTTCCTCGCCGACGAAACCTGCCTCGCCGAGGCTGGCTGCGGAGGGGACGACGCGCGGTTCGACGACTCCGAGGGGCGTGTCGAGGGCGGCATCGCGGTCGGCCAGGTTCGTCTCGACGTCAACCTCGTCGAGACTCCCAGGCGCCGCTCCGTTCTGCACCACCACACCGTAGGCCTCGGGTTGCTGTGAGCGCACAGACACTCGCGCGACAGAATAGGTCGCTCCGTCGGTGTCGGCGTCGAGGAGAATTCCCGCGCGGCCATTGTCGGTGAAGGCGACGTCCGACAGCGCGACCGGGCCGAGCGGCGACAGGAGCTGGAGGCCGTCGCCCACATCGACGGCGCCCAGGACCGTGGCCACCGGTACGGCCACCGTGTTGGAGACGGTGACTGTGCCGAGGGTAATGCTGCCTGCGTCGCGGGCGAGAATTCCGGCGAGCCCGTTGGCGTCGAGGGTGCCCGTCTGGATGTCCAACGTCGGTGGTGTGCCGGTGCCCTGCAGCCGGATGCCCTCACCCTGGTTGTCGCTGACGACGATGTTCGTGTGGATGGCCGTCGAGGAGTCCTGGACAATCCCAGCGCCCTCCACCCCGCGGACGACCACGCCGCTGGTCTCGACTTGTGCATCGCCGACGAGGACGATTCCGACCGCCTGCCAGGCGGTGACGTCCTGTCCTTGACGCACGCCCTGTACCTCGACGCCGGTAAGCGTGAATTCGGACGCCTCGATATGTACTTACACGGCGTGCGCGCCGCCATGCCGAGCGATGTCGCGCTGCCGGATGGTTGGATCGGGAGCACCGAAGGCCCACCCGGGGCCGTGGCGTCACGGGAAGCCATGGCGCTCGGTTGGCCAGATCCTCGAGGCGTTAGGCCCGGAGCTAAGAGTCGCGCAGAAACCCGCCTGCGAACCCGACCAGGAGGATTGCTCGATTGCGGCGGTCCCGCAGCGACTCGCCCAGTGCTGTCACTCAGGCGACGTGGCCCAGGTCCACTTGACCCTGGCGCTGCGAGCCCGGGTTGGCCAATTCCGCCAGGTAGTTCTGCGTTGTCTTCCAGCCGCGGCCGCGGCGCCGATCGAGGATCATCATGGCCATGAGTGCGAAGGCCTTGGCGTCAGTACGTATCTTGCCTGTCTCCCAGCGTGAGACGGTCTCGGGGGTGGTCTGAAGCAGATCTGCGACTGTTTCGGCCTTGAGTCCGAGCGCCTTTCGCATGAAGCGAAATGACTCGCCGGCTGGTGGGCCGAAGGCGAGCTTCCAGGCGACCTCAAGTTCGAACCGCTCCATGACTCTTCCGTCCACAAGGTACTCTCCGCATTTGAGACAGACCAAGGCGGAGGCCTGGGCCGAGAACTGCTGTTCTGCGACCGTCGTTTCCAGTTGGGTGGTGCCGTCTTGGAGTTCACTCTCACGGCAGGTTGGGCAGCGCATATTGTCCTCCGCTTAGTAGACGGTCACGACGACGTTCCGGACGCCGCCTACGAGAATCTCTTCGATGATGACCACGAGATACAGTTCGTCGCCATCGATATCAGCACCTCGAACAACCCACTTCTCCTCGTAGCCGTCATCGTCGTCGCTGAGCTCTGCGTGGGAGGCGTTCTGAAGCGCGTGTTGCACGTCCTTGTAGCTGACGTTGCGCTGCGCCATGCGGTCCCGCGCATGCTTCGTGAGAAAGAGTTGCCCAGCGCTTCTGATCGCTTGTAGAGCCTTAGCTCCGTCCATCATGTCCTTCAGAGGTCGGTCGGGTTGACGTAAAGTCAACCTACCCGACTGGCGTTGTCCAGAATGCGCCTGTTGTTCTGGTTGTGCAACGCTCGTCGTGCGTCAGAGTCTGCGATGGCTCGGGCGCGAACTCGACCGCGATGTGCGCCTGCCCACCCGCGCGGAGTGGGAGACGCTCGCCGGACCCGTGCCAACCTGCCCGGTGTGTCCAGGTCTACGTACGACACCCATCCTGCGGTGCGACGCCTGCCGAGACGGCGACTACGTCGAACACTTTGCCTGGCGTAGCCGTCAGGCCCGGTTCGGCGGGAAAAGCGCGGCGACCAGTGCACCCAGCTCGGCTGGAAATGGCGCGACAGGCGCTGGGAGCTGAGGAAGGCCAGGAGCCCGGAACCCCGTCGGGCTCGACGCCGTGGGGTCACCAGCGTTCTGTAAGGACCTTTAAGGATCCGCCAATGGCCGATCGTGATGGCCCTGCGTAGATTCTCTTCGGCAGTCATCACCTGAACCCCTTGGTGCCTACGATGCGAACCTGGTTGCTCGTCATTGTCGTCTTTGGATCCGGATGTGGCGGGGATCAGACCACCGAGGTCGAACTCACGACAGTTGAGCAGGGGTGCCGGGCGGGCGGAGACTGTCCGCGCGTCGATCAGTCCTGCGTCAGGGGTGAGTGCGTCGTCGTCGACTGCGAAACCACCCGCGACTGCCCGTCCGTCGATCAGGTCTGCGATGAGCGGAGGTACGTGTGCGTCGTGTGTCTGGACGAGACGTGTGACGACGATCGGGACGGCGTGCCCAACGCCGTGGACAATTGCCGGGCGGTGTCCAACGCGTCACAGGATGACCTGGATGGCGATGGGCTCGGCGACGACTGCGACGTTGACGACGACGGCGACGGTGTGGAGGACCGGCTCGACAATTGTCCGGACGTGTTCGGCACCGACCAACGCGATCTGGACGCGGACGGGCGCGGAAACCCCTGCGACGAGGATGACGACGGCGATGGCTGGCCCGACCACGACGACAACTGCCCCGCGCTGGCCAACGAAGATCAATCGGATCTCGACGAGGACGCGGTCGGGGACGTGTGTGATGCGGATGTCGACGGTGACACGGTGCGCAACGAGGTCGACAACTGCCCGTGGGGGTTCAACCCCGACCAGACCGACACCGACGGTGACAAGAACGGCGACTTCTGTGACGAGGATCGCGACAGCGACGGCGTGGCCGATGACGCGGACCTCTGTCCGTTCGTCCCCGACCCCGCCCAGTTCGATCAGGATGGCGACCTGGTCGGCGACGCCTGCGACGAGGATCGGGATGGGGACGGAGTGGACGACACATTCGACAATTGCCCCCACCAGCCGAACCCGCGGCAACGGGACGCAGACGGGGACAGCGTGGGTGATGCGTGTGACTTCGATCGCGACGGTGACGGGATTGAGGACCTGCTCGACAATTGCCCGGACGTTCACAGCGTGAACCACCAGGACACCGACCGCGACCGTGTCGGCGACGCCTGCGATGACGACGACGACAACGACGGAGTCCCGGACCGGGAAGACAACTGCCCCAAGGATCACAACCCCGCGCCCCAGCAAGATGTGGATGGCGATGGGCTGGGCGACCATGTCTGCGACACGGTCATCTCCCTCAGGGGAGCGAACCTGTCTGGGCGAGACCTGCGCGGTGTCGATCTGACCGGCGCTGTCGCCATCGACGCCCGCTTTGAGGACGCGGACCTGACGGGCGCCGTCCTCACCGGCGCAGACCTGACCCGTGCAGATCTGACGGGGGCCAACCTCACCGACGCGACCCTGACCGACGCGGACCTGAGCTGGACACGGTTTGACCGCACGACGGTGACCCGTGCCGACGGCCTGCCGGCGTGGATTCCCGTTGGCACGGTGGAGGGTGAGTTCCGCATCCTCAACCTGCGCGACAAGGACCTGCGGAACATGGATTTTCGGCGCGCCAACTTCAGCAATGCCAGCCTCAGCGGAGCTGACCTGCGCGGCGCCGATTTTTCGGAGGCGCTCCTGCGCGGCACCCGCTTGGAGCGGACCGACTACCGGCGCGCTGATTTCAGCCGCGCGGACTGGCACGGCGCCTGCGTCGCGAACGTCGTCCAGAGTCGAGAAACTCTGTGCCCCAACGGCCGCAGGAACAGTCGCCTGAATCATTGTGGCTGCGGGGTCCGAGGCGGCAATAGCTGCCCGCTGTCGTGCAGTCCCTGACCAACGACTCCGCCGACTTCCATCAGCGACAACGGCAAACCACCGTGAGGCCCGGTCCTACTGGCAGGCGGCGGAGCCTGCGACGATGTCGCGGACGGGGACGGAGTTGAACCCCTTCTCGGTGAGCAGATCCATCACCGCCAGCAGGTACGCGCGATCGTCGGCAGCCACCGAGGTGTCGGCGCGCGGCGTGGTCGTGAACTCCTGCGGGTGAAAGACCAGACCGGCGTGGACCTCCTGGCCCGGAAAGCCCGCGCGGAGGGTGTCGAGCTCTGCGGACAGGGCGGCGTAGTTGTTGTCCGCGGCGGTGGTGACAAACGTGCCCACGTCCAGCTGCGAGTGCCCCGTTTCGACCACATCAAACGTCCGGGTCCCATCGCCGTACTCGCGACAATGGGGGCTCGTCAGGAAGCGGTGGCCACCACCGGGCGCCGGGTTGTCGGCCACCTGCTCTGTTCCGAACGGCAGTTGCGCGTCCCATTCGTACTGCCGGAAACAGATACCCTGGCGCTCACAGAGGCGCTCGGGACCCATATTGGCCGTGTCGATCGCGGCGGCAGCGGCGTCCACCCCCCGGTCCGTCAGACCCACGGAGATCTCGCGCACCTTGGCCAAGGCCTCCGCGGCCGTTCCGTTGTTCTTGCCGCCGCAGCGTTGGCACATCGGGTTGCACCCCTCGACGTCGGGCGAACGGTAGCCGTCGGGGATACTGTGGGAGCAGTCGTGGTGGTGATAGCCGATCTGGTGGCCCGTTCGCACCCAGGCAGCCACGGAATCGAGCCGGGCCGGGCTGGGTGTAATGCAATCGGCCCAGTCGGCTGAGAACAGGATGGTGAGCAGGTGGCCGCGCTCATCGGCCGCCCCCACCACGTCCACGAGGTTGTCCCACGGGCCACCGTCGACGCAGACGGCGTCGCCGTGGGGCTCGGCGTGGAGAACCAGGTACGCACGATGGCTCGACGCAGGCGGGGCGTCGGGGGGCTCCTCGGCGTCATCCGGCCCGGCATCGCGCTCGTCGGTATCGTCCCGCGCGTCGGTTTGCCCGGTGTCTTCAGTAGCGGTGTCGGGCGCGGAATCCGTCCCGGTGTCCGGGTTTTCCGCGGCCGGAGATGACGTGTCGCAGGCAGCCACCGTGGCAAGCGCGGCCACCGCGAGAATCGAGAGAAGCTGACTTTTCATGATTGCAGGCTATCATGACAGCTCAGAAGAACTGAGTTTGTCTCCTACTCTGGCCGCTCGGCCGGACGGAGCTGTGGTCCCTTCACAGGAGAGCCGGAATGAAGCTCTGGATCTGGATTGCCGTGCTGGCGATGGTGGTGGGTTGCTCAGACCCCGATGACAGTGGAACGAACAACGACGTCAACAACGGCGCCAACAACGGCGCCAACAACGGCGTCAACAACGGCGCCAACAACGGCGCCAACAACGGCGCCAACAAC
>CALBXO010000024.1 GCA_937890335.1 uncultured Pseudomonadota bacterium
GCTTGGCGTCGATGTCCAGGTCGTCCAGGTAGGCGTAGCTCTCGCTGGTGTCGATCTTGCCGCCCTTGACGCCCCCAAAACCGATGGCGCTGCGCGCGATCTTCTCGGCGGGGAAGATCCAGTTGAACTGGTACAGCGCGCCTTCATCGGTGGTGCTGTACTGCTCCAACGCGCGCATCAGGCAGTTGATGAGGCTGCTCTTGGCCGAACCGTTGGGCCCGTGCAGGAGAATGAGCCGTTGGATGCGCCCGTCCTGTACAAAGCGACCGAGCGCCCGGTACACGGCGGCCTGGGCAGACTCCTGTCCCACGAGGCGGTCGCGGCCGTCGTCAAACTCAGCGTCGAAGAGCTTCCAGGCCCGCTGGGACCCCCACGGCGTCTGGCGCTCGTGCACGCCAAAATGGTCAAAGCAATCGCGCACGTATTGAGCGACGCTCCGCGCCTGCCGCTCCGGATGTGCCAGGACGAGATCGAGGTACTCCCGGAACGCCAGAATCCTCCGGTTGCGCTCAAAGTCGTCGGCGGTCCGTTGTGTCAGGTCACGCAGGACCTGCTCGGCGTTGGTCACTTGGCGGCCACCTTCACAACGACCTCACGGTCGCGGATGACGTCACACGCGTTGTCGTTGCAGACGCTGAAGCTGACTTTGGCGGTGACCGTGCCGTCTCCCGCCGCCTTGGCGGTGACCGGGGCCTTCAAGAGCGCGGACGCTTTGTCCAGCGTCCAGCTGTCCTTGCCCGCCTCGGCGTCCACAGTGAAGTTGTCGCCGCCGTCCATCTTGGCCTTCCACGGGAACTCCAGGTTGATCTTGTAGCCGGGCTTGGGCTTCACATCGATGCTCAATTCACCCGCTGTGCCCACCGCGAGCTCGGGGGCGTTGCCCGCGATCGTGTAGTTCTCGGCGACGGCGGGCGGGGCCTTCGGGGACTCCTTTGCGGCCGTCGCTGCGCCCGGCTTTTCTGCGGGCGCCGCCGCGGTCGCCGGTGTGGGCTCGGTGGGCTGGGCTTTGGTCTGTCCTGCGCCCGACTCACACGCGGCGAGTCCGAGGGCGACGAGGGCGATGAGAACGGTCCGTAGCACGGTCATGGCAACTCGGGGGTTGGCGACGGAGCGTGCCCGTCGCGGTCTGCGGGCAACGGTATACCGCTTCCTCGCTTTGCTGGCCAACATCCGAGCCCCCAGCATATACTCCCCGCGTGCCGACGATGAATCCTGAGAACTACGCCCAACAAGGGCGGCGCCGGCTGATGCTGGCCGCCGTAGTGGGGGTCGTGTGCTTTGCGTCGGGTGTCGGAGTGGTCGGTGCGCTGGCCTCGGAAGACACGGGGGCTGCGGACGAGGCAGCGCCGGAGACTGTGGCGGGAGACGTAACGCCGCCGGCCGCCGTGGCGCCGTCTGCGGCCACCGGCATCCCTCCCGCGCCCTCCCCGACCGACGCCCCATCCCCCGCTGTAGATCCTTCCCCGCGCGAGGACGCGGGCAAGGCCTCCACAGACGTCGGGCCCGCGGTCGAGCCTGGCGGCGCAGAGGACGTGGCGCCCGCCAGCCCCGCCAAGGACCCCCCGGCGGACAAGTGGTGGGAGGGCGTCAAAACCAAGCGCTGCACCGTCTTGTACGGCGACCACCAACGGCTGGTGGTCCGCGAGGGGAGCCTGCGGCGCGATGAGACCACGACGTACGGCCCGTTCGCGGACAACGATGTGGTCGCGCGGGTTCGGCGCGAGAACGCCACCGAGGTGACCGTGCATCACTTTGGGTTCCACCCGCGCAACGGGCGCCCGAGCCTGGCCCACGTCACCGTGCACGTTCCCGGCGGCGACATCACCGGAATCCTCCCGCTTCAGATTGGCGAGGACCAGATCGAGCTGCGCCCGGTGGGGGGAGCCCGTCCGTGAAGGTCGAGTGTGACGAGTGCGGCGAGGGCAACGATCCGGGCCAGGGCCGGTGCCAGTTCTGCGGCTCGATACTGCCTGTCACACTCGCCCTGGATACGCGGCTGCGCCCCGAGACCCAGGGTGTGCCTGGCGCTGCGGACTATCGACAGCGATCCAAGCCAGCGACGACGCCGCAACGAGCCGTCACCCTGTCCTCTGACGAGGCTGCGCCGCGCCGACCGCGCGACGTGCCGTTCGAAGTCCAGGACGACTGGGAGGAGGACGTAGTCACGTCCATCCCGGCGCAGCCCCATTCGAAGGGGACCGAGGAGGCGGCCGTGGCCGTGCCTCCCCCGAGAACTGCGCGGGGACCGGCATCGCATCCCCTGCCCAGTGGCCCCGTCGCCTATGTGCCGGGCAAAGGGTTGGTGCCTCGGGCGGAGGCGACGCCAGCCCGCCCGGCCCCGCCGCCCGTCCCCGGCCCCGCCAAGGGCGCTGCCGGCCGCGTCGCCAGGCCGAGGCTGCGAGTCAAGGCGAACGCCACCGCGCCCGCTGCCCAGGCACTCGTGGGTGCGATCGCGCCGGAACAAGACGCCAACTCGTTGCCGGACGCGGCCCCGCCACCCTCGCGCCCCAGGTCGAACTCGACGCAGGAGCCCACCCTGGTCGCCACCGAGCCGGCTGCGCCTACGCGCGATGGCGAGCTCGCAGCGCTCGGTGCGTCTTTTGAGTCGGAGGAGTCCCCGCGCGCCACGCCAGTGGCCAGGCGGGGGCACACCGCCGACAAGAACCCCAGTACGCAGGTCGCGATCGCGGTCCCGGTTCAGTCCGTCAAGCTGGCGCGCCTCGATGCGGAGGGGAGCGACGCCGAGGTGCGGGTTCTGGAGGTCGGGCGCTTTCTGATTGGTCGTGAAGATGGCGACATCCTGCTGCGGGACCGCACGGTCTCTCCCTGGCACGCGCAGATAAGTGTCCGGCGCAACGGTGTGTTTCTGCGCGACATGCGCTCGCTGAACGGCGTCTTCGTGCGGGCGACGGGCCCGGTGTCCCTGTGGGATGGCGGGCTGCTTCGGATAGGAACGCAGACTCTGCGCTACCGTGATCGATGGGACGAAGTCCCAGCGGATCGGCACGGCACGCTGCCCCTCGGCGGCCCCAAACCACCCCGCGCGTCGCGCGTCGAGGTGCTCGGCCCCGGCGGTCTGTCCACGGCCGTGCGCTACGTCGCCGACACTTTGCTGCTCGGACGGACGCGCGGCGACCTCCGGTTTCCAGACGATGCCAGCCTGTCCGCGGAGCACGGTCGGTTCGAGGTCATCGAGCAGGTGGCGACCGTGACGCCCGCGGCGAAGGCGCCGATCTACGTCCAGATATCGGAGGAAGTGGAGCTGCTCGGGGGCGCCATCTTCCTGGTGGGCGACACCGTCTTCCGCGTCGACTTCTGACCCCGGCGGCCCTGTCGCACGTTGTGCTGACGGCGGCGGCGACGTACGATGGGTGGCCGTTGAAATTGCGCACTTGAGCCTCCGACGTGCCGGGCCGGCGTCGGGCCAGCGCGCGGACCGGATCGCGACCGCATGATCGGCGAAATCCTGGGAGAAAAATACCTGGTCGAGGAAGAGGTCGGCCAGGGCGGAATGTCTATCGTCTACCGCGGCGTCGACACCGTGCTCAAGCGTCCGGTTGCGATCAAGGTGCTCCACCCGCACCTGAGCTCCCGCAAGGACTCGCGAGAGAGGTTCGAGCGCGAAGCCCAGGCGATCGCCAAGCTCTCCCACCCGAACATTCTTCAGATCTTCGATTTTTCGGAGGCGGACGACCACAAGTCGTTCATCGTCACGGAGTTCATCCGCGGCAGCACGGTCCGGGATTTCATCGACGCCTACCCGGTTCAGTTCCCGGAGATCGCGGCCATGATGGGGGTGGAGTTGTGCGGGGCGCTCGAGCACGCGCACGAGCTCGGAATCATCCACCGCGACATCAAGCCCGAGAACGTGATGGTCTGCGACGATGGCGTCCTGAAGCTGATGGACTTTGGGATTGCGCAGATCGTCGGCTCCCACACCATGACGGTCACCGGTACGCTGCTGGGGTCTCCCGCGCATATGAGCCCGGAGATGATCGAGGGGTTGCCGCTGGATTTCCGCGCGGATGTCTTCAGCCTCGGGACGCTGATCTACTTCTGCGCGACAGGAGAGCTGCCCTTCACGGGGCCCAACCCTCCCCTGGTGCTCAAGGCCATCCTGGAGGGGGACTACGTTCCAGCGGAGATGGCCAACCCGCGGGTGGGCCGAAGCCTGTCCCGGCTGCTGGACCGCTGCCTGGCGCGTCATATGGAGGACCGTTTTTCGTCCGCCACGGAGCTCAAAGACGCGCTGTTGGAGCTGTTGGCCGATGTCGATCTCGCACGCATCGCGGACTGGCTCCCCGAGTTCTTCGTCGCGCCAGCCGCGCTTCAGGAGCGGATGCGCCCTCACCTGCTCCAGGCCCTCGAGCGTCGCGGTCGCGAGTCGCTTCGCGCCAAGCGGGTGGCCTCCGCCCTTGAGTACTTCAACCGCGTGCTGGCCATCGAGCCCGAGCACGAGGTCGTTCTGGGCCTGATCCGGCGCATCGATCGCCGCCGCAAACTGGTCGTGTACGGGATGGGTACCATCGCGTTGTTGCTGTCCGGGGCGGCGATCTACTACGCCAGCAACCTCCCGGACGCCCCGACGCCCAAACCGACAGTGGCTGCCGCCGATCCCATCCTCGTGGCCTACGAGTCCGCCCGCACCGACGGGGCCTCGCTGGCGGACGACACACGGGCGTCGGTCGTCGCGGTCGCGTCGCGGGTGTCGGATGCCAAGGCCAAATCCTATGAGGCCGTCGTGGAGGCGTGGGTGACGGTGGCCAGCGCCCGCGACGTGGCCGAGATTGATCTGGACGCGGCGGCTGCAGCGGCCGCACGCAGCGACCGGGACGCGGGCCGGACCCGGCCGCCGCGCGGAGTCCCAGATGCGGGTCCGGGCGCCGATGGTTCCGACGGGCCGGCGCGACCGGCGGCCAAACCGGTCAGCCTGCGTTTTCGGGTCAACCAACCCGTGGCCACCATCGAGGTGGGCGGCCGCGTGTATTCGCGCGGGCAGTGGTCCCTGGGAATCACGATGCCGGCGGGACCCATCCGCTACGTGGTTCGCCACCCCGACTGCCAGACTCGCCGCGGCACCATCGTGGCCGACGGGGTCTCGCCCGTGGTCGACGTCAAGGTCAACCTGGTGTGGAAGCCGGCTTTTCTGCTCGTGCGGGACAAGGGTGGTGACACGGGCGCATCAGTCCAGGTTTCGACCGGCGACGTCGTCGTGACCGGGAAGGTCGGTCGCCGCATGGAGATACCCATCGGCAATGACCCAC
>CALBXO010000025.1 GCA_937890335.1 uncultured Pseudomonadota bacterium
TCGGCGCCGTTTGTCTCGCCCTGGCTCGGTCCGGCAATGTGATACAGGCTCCCAGCCGGGTATGCGCCCGGTCGCCTGCGCTGGTAGGATTGTCAGGTGCATACAGACGGCCATGACACGGTGTTTATCGGGCGCTCTGACGACCTGGCCCGGCTCGGCGCGCTGCTCGACGACGGGCAGCGCCTGATCACCGTGCTGGGCCCTGGCGGAATGGGCAAGACGCGCCTGGCGCGCCAGGTCGCCGGCCTGTCCTCCCTCCCTGCTTGTCTCACGGACATCTCCCACGCGACGTCTGCGGACGGGATCTGTGCGGCTGTCGCGGACGCCCTGGGACAAACCAGCATTCGTACGACGGGGTTTGAAGCGGTCGGCCAGGCGTTGGCTGGACGGGGTCCGCTGCTGCTGGTTCTGGACAACCTGGAGCAGGTGACGGAAGCGGCGGCCGCGGCGGTCGCGGCGTGGCTGGCGGTCGCGCCGAGGCTGAGCGTGCTCGCGACGAGTCGCGAGCGGCTGGGCGTGCGCGGCGAAGTGGTCCACGAGCTCGGGCCGCTTGGACTTCCCGGTGATGCGGACGCGTCGGACGGGTGTGAGGCCGTGCGGCTGTTTGTGGAGCGCGCGCGCGCTGCCCGGCCCGACTTTGTGGCGGAGCGAGAGGCCGACGCCGTGGCCGCCATCGTGCAGCGGCTCGACGGCATTCCTCTGGCCATCGAGCTGGCCGCTGCCCGAGCCCGTGTCCTTTCGCCGCGGCAGCTTCTCGCGCGGCTCGAGAGCCGGTTTGGTCTCCTGCGCGGCACGGATCGCTTTGCGGAGCCGCGCCAGGCGACCCTGTGGGGCGCCATCGAGTGGTCCTGGCAGCTGCTGGCCACCGAGGAACGGGTGGCCTTTTGTCTGCTCTGCGTGTTTCCCGCGGGTTTCGACATGGACCAGGCCGAGTCCATGCTCGGTCCTTCGGCGTTGGATCTGGTCCAGGCGCTGCGGGACAAGTCGCTGCTGCGCGCTTCAGGAAGCGAGACCCTGCGGTTTGGGTTCTACGACAGCGTCCGTGCCTTTGGGTTGGTCAAACTGGCGGAGGCCGGCTCGCAGGAGCGGGCAGAGCGCTCGTTTCTGGCGTGCGTTGGAGATCGTGTGCGGTCCCTTGCCGTCGATGTCCATAGCAAGCAGGGGGAGTCGGCGAGGCGGCTGTTGGCGGTGGAGTGCGACAACGCCCTCGCGGCGATCCGCCTCTGCCTGGCCGGCGGCGATTTCACACAAGCAGCCGAACTCTTGCTGGGGATGGACAGTCACCTGGCCGCGCGCGGACCGTACGACCTGCACGCTGCGCTGCTGGACGAGGTGGTCATCGCGTTGGACGACCTCGAGTCCGTGACAGCCGCGAGAATTCTGGAGGCGCGGGGCGCCGTGCATCGGACGCGAGGGGCGCTGGATACCGCCATCGCCGTGTTTCGCCGTGGCCTGACCGCTGCGCCCGACGGCGCGCCGGTGCGCGCGAGTCTGATCGCGAACCTGGGCATCGCCCTCCACGAGCGCGGACGTCTGGAGGAAGCCAGCGAGCACCACAGCAACGCCCTGCAGCTCTTTGAGAAGCTGGGCGATCGGCGCGGGCAGGCCAGGGCACTGGGCAGCCTTGCCATTCTTCAGCAAGAGCAGGGCGCCCTTGGGGCGGCGGAGGCGTCGTACGGACGGGCCATTGCAATGTTCCGAGCCGAGGGGGACCTGCGCAGCGAGGGGATTTTCCTCATCAACCTCGGCGATCTCTACAAGGAACAGCAGCTGCTTCCGACTGCGCGCAGCCATTACGAAGCGGGCCTGCAGACGGCACGCGAGATCGGGGACCGCCGGGTTGAGGCCGTGGTGCTGGGCAATCTCGGGAGCGTGGCGCAGGAAGAGGGGCGCGGGGAGGACGCGCGCCGACTGCGCGAAGAGGCCATCGCGCTGCTGCAGCTTGTGGGTGACCGGCGCCTGGAGGGCGTCTTCACGGGGTACCTCGGCACGGTCCACCACGCGGCCCTCGATCGGGAGCGGGCGGCGGCCCTCTACCGGGACGCCGTCGCCCTGTTGGACGGCGCTGGCGACGCGCGTTACCTGTCGATCTTCCTCGGTCATCTCGGTGCCGCGGAGGCGGGCCTGGGCAGGCGGGCGGCGGCGCTCGCGGCGTTCTCCCGTGGGCGGGACCTCCTGGATGGCCTGGGAGATGAGCTCCTCCTTGTCGCCCACACGCTCCACGAGGGCCACCTGGAGCTCGCGCAGGGCGCCACAGATGCCGTGCGTGCCCGGATGGACGCCGCGCTGGGCAAGGGCCACCAGACCGGCGGTGACCTGGCCGCGACGCCTGCCGGTCGCAGCGACGAGGTGCGGTTTGCCATCGCCCTCCTCGAGCTCGCCCTGGACGAGATGGGAGGCGAGGACGAGCCTCGGGCCGAGGAGATGGGTGGGACGGACGACGCCCTGGTCGTCTCTGCGGACGGGCGGTCGTTCCGACCTCCTGGCGGCGAGACGGTGCACTTGGGTCGGCGCAAAGCGCCCCGGCTCATTCTCTTGGAGTTGGTGCGGCGCCGGCTCGAGGGCGAGGGCGGCCTTGGCGTCTACGACTTGATGGACGTGGGATGGCCCGGCGAGATACTGCACCCGGAGTCAGGTTCGAACCGTGTCTACGTCGCCATCACGACCCTGAGAAATCTCGGTCTGCGTGAGGTCCTCGTCCACCGCGACGACGGCTACACGCTCGACCCGGCCGTCGCCGTCGTCGAGGGCGGATGAGGCGCGGGCCACGGCCACTTCGGCCACGAATCGCTTGACGAACGGCAGCCCCCGCAACGCCACGGCGCCAGCGTTCATCATGAACCAGAGGAAGGCGAAGGCGAGGATCTGCTCGCCGCGCGCCCATGGGGTGAACAGCAGCCATACGGCCTGGACGGCCCCCAGACCACCCACGTTGATCGGCAGTGAGCCGACGAGCATCACGAGCGGCACATAGGCCAGGCAGGCGGTCCACGGTACGGGAATGCCAAAAGCCCGCATGGCGATCCAGGTCACCGTCACCCACATGACCATCTGGGTCATCCGGATCGCGATCTGCGCAAACCCAATTCGCCGTGGGACAATGGCCCACGGTCGGAAAACCTGGATGGGCGGGTCCGTCTGCAGCTTCTCGTACGGTCCGATGGCGAGGAACACCGTGAGGAGTGCAGCGATCCCGACGGGCAGCCAGCGAACCGTGTCGCCGACCTCCAGGCCGAAGCCCCAGACAGAGACCGTGGCGACCATACAGACGCTCAAGAGGTCTCCCGCCATGATGTACAGGAGCGCCCCGCCGGCCAGCCCTGCCCGCGCGCCGGTAAACCGCGCGAACCACACACCGTAGGCGCCATGCCCCGCCGCGTACCCAATGATGTCCAGCAGGGAGGAGGCGGCCTTGGCCCGGAGCAGGTCCCAGTACCGCGCGTTGCCACACACAGCGCGCACCACAAGCGTGTCTGCGGCGGACACCGCCAGCAGCGAGAGCAGGACACCCGCAAGAGACGTGGGGACCAGCCAACCCCACGTGCCGTGGAGCATCTGGGCGACGATGCGCTCCACCGGGTACTCGCGCAGAAGGAGCGCGACGACGACCGTCGTGATGAGGTACGGCGCCAGCCGGACGATCCACTTTCGGAGGCTCTTTGGACGCTCGGTGGCGGCGATTGTGGTCGGCGCGGAGGGCATGGGGCGCAGCGTAGTGCGGCGCGGCGTGTGAATCCAGGGGTTGAAACGGCGCGACACGCCCCGGGGACGGCTTTAAGGACCTTTAAG